>JAFVUZ010000175.1 GCA_017502435.1 Lentisphaeria bacterium | reverse complement strand
TGTTTAGCTATTTTTTCGGCGGAATGTTCGATTGCTCCTCCCCTTTTTTTAGGGGATGAGCAATCAAATCTTCCGCCGGATTAGCCACATCAGGGGTATGCCGTTCGTTGCTGTCGCAACTCACTATACCCCCGAACCCCCTCAATTTTTTATTTTCAAAAAAATAATTTCATTATCTCCCCTTAAAGGGAATAGAGCGAAGATAAAAGATTTTCTGGAACTGTAACGCTCTGTTCACATTGCAGATGATTACATTTAAAAATCTCCTGCAATCAGCGTTCGTTCTGCATGATGATAAGGTCGGCAATTTCAGGAACTGTTTTGCGGAGGAGTTCGACTGACATTTTGCGGACATCAACACTGGATTTGCATTTGAGGGCTTCAGAGGCCAGATATTCAGCTTCGCTCATTTTAAGTGAACGTATAACACGGCGGATGATACTCAAAGATGCCGGGTCCATACTCAATTCATTCACTCCAAGACCCAGCAAAAGAGGTGTGTACAACGGATCTGATGCCATCTGTCCACATACACTGACCCAGATATTGTTTTCCTTGGCGGCAAGAACCGTCCTGCCGATAAGTTCCAGAATTGCCGGATTGGCGGGCTGATAGAGATAAGTTACCAGATCATTGCTGCGGTCGATTGCCATAGTGTACTGGACAAGGTCATTTGTGCCGATACTCAAAAAATCGACCAGAGGAGCAATATGATCGACCAGCAAAGCAGAGGCGGGAGTTTCGATCATTGCACCGATGGAAACTTTGCCGGTAAAGTCAAGTTTCTCATTTTTGAGTTCAACTTTGAGTTCTTCGATGATTTTTTTGACTTCAACTATCTCACGAACAGAAGTCAGCATGGGAAGCATGATTTTCAGATCACCGTAAACTCCGGCCCGCAGCAATGCACGCAGCTGGGTACGGAAAATATCCTGTTTGGCTTTGAGACAGAGACGTATTCCACGCAGACCGAGAAAAGGATTCTGTTCCTGATGGCGGAAAACACTGTCATTAAGTTTGTCCCCGCCGATGTCAAGAGTGCGGACGACTACCATTTTGCCGTCCATTGAACTCAAAAGATTTTTGTAAAGTTCAAACTGTTCATCTTCTGTCGGCGGCTCTCCTGCGGCAAGAAATGATATTTCACTGCGGAAAAGACCTACGGCTTCACCGCCTGCTTTTTTAAGTTCTGTTACATCTTCAAGTTTTTCAATATTGCCGCCGAGCTGAACCAGAAAACCGTCTCTGGTTTCCGCCAGAAGTTCCGCCTCCTCAAGCAGACTGGAATAAAATTCATTTGCTTCACGTGCTTTCAGAGAGTATGCTTCAAGTGTACGTTTATCAGGATTGACGATCAAACGTCCGGCAAAACCGTCGATAATTATTTCAGTATCAGGATCAAGAGCCATAATTTCAGGCGGCATTCCGACAACTGCGGGCATACGCATTGAACGGGCAAGGATTGCCGTATGGCTGGTCGGGCTGCCGATATTTACTGCAAAGCCGAGAACTTTTTCAGCGGGCAGATGAGCTGTTTCGCTTGGAGTGAGTTCATCGGCGATCACAATACGGCGGTCAACAATTTTTTCTTCCAGAGAATTTCCCTCGTTCTGATGGAAATTTTCAAGAACTCTTGAACGGACATCGCGGACATCGGCGGCACGTTCACGCAGATACGGGTCTGAAATTTCCTCAAGAACTTTGACATAATGTTCAGAGGCTTCATAAATTGCAAATTCGGCGGATTTAAGCTGTGATTTTATCAGACGCTCAATATCGTTGATCAGAGCCATATCCTCAAGAATCATCAAATGGGTGTCAAAAATTTCTGCTTCTGAGGAGACAAGTTTATCTTTAAGTTTGTCTTTGAGGTCCCGGACGGACTGTTTGGTCAAATCAAGAACGGTATGAAATTTATCAAGTTCAGATTGGATATCTCCTTCGGAAATATAACGTTCCTCGACTCTGTCAATGATATGTGAACCACCGATTCTAAGTGTTTTACCGATAGCAATACCGGGAGAAATCGGAGTTACCTGAAAAACTTTCTCCTGCTGTGCCATTATTTATTCCTCGTCAAAATTACTTTCAAAAAGGGCACTTACTGCCTCCAGAGCCTGCACGGCATCATCACCTTCGGCACTGATAACGAGTTTTGTACCTTTGCCGGCGGAAAGAGTCATAATACCGAGGATACTTTTGGCATTTGCGATTTCACCGGATTTGTTTATGAGTATTTCGGAGGCAAATCCGGCGGAACATTTGGCGATCATTGCCGCCGGACGGGCGTGCAACCCGAGACTGTTCGTTACTGTAACTTCTTTTTCCATAAAAAAATCCGAATGCCTTTCAATAAAATTTGCCGTTTATGACTCTGCCTTGAGTCTGAAAGAGTTATATAATATAGCACATTTTTTTAAAAAATCAATTCCTTTTCGGAAATCTCTCTTGAAAAATCATCTTTAAGGGTTATATTTCAGTATAAATTCATATCAATACCAAAGGAAGGATATTATCATGTCTGATTGGAAATTTGCAACCAAAACAATACAATGCGGTTACACTCCCGGCGACGGCGATGCCCGTATTATGCCCATCGTTCAAAGTACAACCTACAAGTATGACAATGCCCAGAGCGTTGCTGAACTTTTTGACCTCAAACGTGAAGGATTTTTTTACACCCGTCTCGCCAATCCGACCGTGGATGCTTTTGAAAAGAAAATGGCGGCACTGGAAAAAGGTGTTGCCGCTGTTGCTTTCAGTGCAGGTCAGGCCGCCAATGCTTTTTCCATTTTGAATATTGCTGAATGCGGAGACCATGTGCTTGCCAATGCAGGACTTTACGGCGGTACTGTTTCGCTTTTCTCCAACACGCTCAAAAAGTACGGCGTTGAAGTCGAATTTTTTTCGCAGGAAATCACTCGTGACGACCTCGCCAAACTTGTCCGCCCCAATACCAAAGCGATTTTTGCAGAATCCCTTGCAAATCCGGCACTTATGGTTGCTGATTTTGAACTGCTTGCCGACGTTGCCCATGCCAACGGCATTCCTCTGATCGTTGACAATACATTCCCGACTCCGTATCTCTGCAATCCCTTTGATTTCGGTGCGGATATCGTCACTCACTCCACCACCAAATATATTGACGGTCATGCCACCAGCGTCGGCGGCATCGTTATCGAAAAAGGCGGTTTCAACTGGAACAACGGCAAATTCCCCGGACTTTGCGAACCCGATGAAAGTTACCACGGTCTGACCTATATTAAAGATTTTGCCGCCTGCCCCTATTCCGTCAAACTCCGTGCCCAGTATATCCGTGATATGGGTGTTCCGATGATGCCATTCAACGCATTTTTGTCCAACCTCGGACTGGAAACACTCCACGTCCGCATGGACCGTCATTGCGAAAACGCACAGAAACTTGCTGAATTTCTGCAGAATCATCCCAAAGTTGAATGGGTGAAATATCCCGGTTTACCCTCCGATCCCGGTTATAAACTGGCTCAGAAATACCTCAAAGGTGCATCCGGCGTTCTCTGCTTCGGTGCCAAAGGCGGCAAAGCAGCAAGCGAAAAAGTTATGAATTCACTCAAACTTGCTGCAATCGTCGTTCATGTCGCCGATGTCAGAACCGGCGTTCTGCATCCTGCAAGCATGACTCACCGCCAGTTGTCCGACAGCGAACTTGTTGCTGCCGGCATCACTCCCGAACTGGTCCGGGTCTCCGTCGGTATTGAAGATATTGATGATATTATCGCCGACTTCGATCAGGCATTGAATCAGGCATAAAAAACGGAGGACGTATGATGAAGCGTATTTTTTGCGGGATATTTTTTGCTGTTCTGTTTTTCTGCGGCTGGGCGTCAGTCGAAACGCTTGAAAAAAGCGATTTGACCCTCACTGAACTTGAGGAAAAAATGGAAAAAGCAATGGACCCTGACGGGGCTTTCCGTAAAGCAGATTCATACGTTCAGCGTGAAATGCTTAAAATCGAAGGTCTTTTTGTTGACTCTATCTACCAGATTGATTTGAAATACAAAAAGCCGCATTTTTTCAAATTGACCACTCTTGAAAACAATCAGCCCATCTCCGCGGTTATTTTCAATGCCGGCAGTGCATGGCAGGTCGATTACAATGAGAAAAAAGTTACCGAAATCACCGGTACTGACCTTCTGCGTCTGCAAATGCTGTACAAATTGACCAGCCCTGCTGAAAAATACAGCCAGCTTTTCAAAAATATTGAAGTTTTACGCTGTAAAATACAGGGCGACTCCGAAAATGCCGCCGAAGATTATTACAAAGTGGTTTGCGGTTCCGCTCAAAACGGCAATGTCATCAATATTTATGTCGATGCCAAAGATTTTCTGCCCCGCCGCATCCATGCCGATCTGACCCTCATCATCAAAAGCAAAAAGCAGAAATTTGAATCCGACTGCAATATTGAATCTTACGAGTTGATGGACAATGTAATGATTCCGCAGAAATCCGCCTCCGTAAGCAATGGAGTTGAGAGCACTTCAACTGTTTTTGATTACAAACTCAATGTTGAAATACCCGACAGTGAATTTCTGCCGCCAATCTTTACGGAAAATAAAATCCGCAGCCGCATGGACCGTTTTTACAACGACAGAAAAGACCGCCGCGGGTTCCGCAGTAAATTCAACCGTCCGCATTTTGACGACAAAAAGAAATAATTTCCATGTTCCGTATTCATGAACTGCATCATCATGTAATTGCTTCATGGCAGGAGTTGAAAAATAATCTGCCGCAGGTCGTAACACTGGATCATCATACAGATATTCTGCCGGCATTCATGCGTTACGCTGAAAAAAATCAATATCCTGCTGATGCCGGAATAAATCTTGAACAGGATATAAAACGCCTCCGCCATGATGAACATTTTGATTATGCCTTGAAATACAACATGATTTCAAAAGCATTTATAATTTCGCAAACGCCTGCTGTCAATGCAGTTCCGAACAATCTGCAAGTGCTTTACAATGAGAATTTTCCTGAAGATGAACCTTTAAATTCAAATCTTTACCGCGAATATTTTAATAAAGCACTTGAGGATGAACATCTGGCAGAATTTTATGATTTTCTGCCGCATGAAAATTACATCCTTGACATTGATTGTGATTATTTCAAAACGGAAAAATCCCTGAATCCGGCAAAATCAGAAATATTTTTTGAGCTGCTGTGCAATGCGGAAATGATAACAATTTCACTTGAAACCGACTGGGTACGGCTGCTTACATTTGAAAATCCATCAGTTTTCACTGCGGAACACATCGTTGGAAAATTGGCTGAAATGTACAAAATCTGTAAAAAATAAACCGAAGGAAATAAGATAATATGCTGGAAATGTTCAGAACCAAAAGAGAATTAACATCCTATACCACACACAGTTCTTTTTTGCAGAGAATACAAAGTCACAAAGATGAAGCCTGGCTCGAATTCAATGAAAAATATGCCGGAATGATTTACCGCATCGGCCATAAACGCAATCTTACCAAAGAGGAATGCAATGATCTTATGACTGATGTCATGGTGATATTCTGGAAAAAACTTGATTCATTTATCTATGACCGCGGACGCGGTTTATTCCGCAGTTATCTTGCCCGTATTGCACATTTTGCGGCAATCAAACTTTTTGTCAGCAGACAGTGCGAGGATTTGTTTGATTATGACAATTTGGAGTATCCCCCCGAAATAGATCAGATATATATGGATGAGTGGCGGGATTTTGTCCTGCAAAAAGCATTGGAAGATTTGCAAAGTGTCATTGATACGGAAACTTATCAGGTTTTTTATATGCTTTTTGTTCAGAAGCGTCCGGTGTCGGAAATTTCACTTGTTACCCGCAAAACTCCCAATAATATTTACGTCATCCGTTCCCGCTGTATAAAAAAATTGACCGCAATTATAGAAAATTACCGCAAATTCGGAGAAGCAAGTTCCAGCAGGAATGCTGATGCGGACGCACTGTCATAAATTTTCCCGCCATACAGAATGGCAAGATTATTATTTCTTGTTTCAGTTTTATAGCGGCTTATTTTTGCTGAATAATGGACTTTTTCTGTCAATTCACGACCTGACATCCAGTACCATTTATCTCTTTTGGCATACGCTCCGATACGGATACGGTAATTTTCAAACGCCTTTAGTTCTTTTTGGGCCAGAGCCAGCAGTTCAGGAGAATCAAGCGAAGCAAGTCTGCCGCCCAGCAATTCAGCACAACGTACAGCAGAATAATTCGACATCGGGAAACTCAGCAGCAGAAATTCACGCCCCTGATATGAAAAGCGTTTCAAAAGGTGCTGCCCTGCCCGTTTAACAAGATTTTTGTTGCGGTCGGCAAATTTATCTGCATCCCATTGACAAATGAAAATGCTCATGCTTTCATGATGTTTTTCAACCCAGGTGCCGCCTTGCAGGGCGAGGTGTCCTCCGCGTTTTCCGGGAGAACTTTTGCGAATATTGCCGAAACTTACCGGAGTGTTATCTGACAGCCATACCCATTTATCTCTTTTTTTAATTCCGCCGACAACAGTCGGCCATTGTCCTGCCAGCGGCATCTTTTTTCTGACCTCTTTCAAATCCTGCGGTGTTTTGAATTCTGCCAACCTGCCGCCGAGCAAATTTGCCAGATGTTCAGCAGTATGCCAACGAAAAAATCCAATATTAGTACCGATAAGCTCATAAATTTTACCATTGACAGAACATTGAGTTTTGCCGCCGAGGAAAAAATGACGGTCAAAATAATCCATATCCCCCGGAGCCAGAGCCGCACGGCTGCCGATATCAAAAGGAATATTCTGATATGACAGAAATTCATTACGCAAAGTTTCACATTTATCAAGTTTATTCAGGAATGAGCCGCCCCGGATGACATTTGACAACTGCATTTTTGTCGGCTCCACAGGCTGAACGATTTCTGAAACGTTGCCGTAAATATCAAAAATGCCGAGCCGGTTCGGATTTTTGTATCCGGATGGATGCGAACTGTTGGCAGTCTCTTTGGCAACAATGCGTTTTTGCGGAGCATCCGTATCTTTTCCGAGCCATGCGTTAGTGGCGGCGAACTGCCATTCCGCTTCATTCAGAGGACGGATAATATATCCGGGCGGCAGAGCATTGAGTTCTTTGAATTTTAATGTCTGCAAGTAACAGTAAAACAGTAAATCATTCCATGTCATGCGTTCAACGGGGACACCTTTGCGTGGATTTTTCTGCGGAGCGATACCGAGTTTCAGAGTAAAATCATCAGAAATGATTTCATTTTTGCAAATCCAGAAGTGGTAAGGAATTTTGTAAATTTTTTTGTTATGCGGCAATCTGACTGCCCCCGGCGGCACAAAAACCATTACCATTTCCGGATTGTTGAAATTCAAATACTCACTGCTGCATCGCGGTCCGCTGTAATTTCTGTAACTTCCTTTTTCAAAATCTGCAAGTTTCTGCTTGAAAGACTTCAACTCTGACGGCTTGAGATACATTGCCAACGGCGAAGAAATAAACCCGTAAGCCTGACCGAGAACGGTAAGATTTGTACTTAAATCATCTTTTTTATCCGGGAAAGCAGGCATACTGCGTTTGGCACAATTACCCAACAAAATATGAAGTCTTTCAGTGATAGAGGCACTTTTTTCCGGATTTTTCGGATAGATTCTGTTTAATTTTTTTGACATTTTTTGAAAATCGTCATACGCATCGGGAAAAAATTGTTGCAACTGCAACGCCAGCAGCTCTTTACGGTCAGTATTGATTTTCAAATATCTTTGCACCTTATTGTTATACATCGCATTTTTTCTGGCACGACAGATGTAAACCGTCAGCAAAACCGCTCCGGCAATGATAATCAGCAGAAAAAAAGTTGCAACTGCAGCCAATAATAAACGTGCTTTTTCACGATTCAGTATGTACCAGTTGCGTAAGTTTTCACGCATTGTTTCAAAATAAGTCGGCTTTTCCAGTTCAACCGGCAGACCGGCAAGAAATTCATCAGCATTTTTGAACCGTTTATCAGGATTGCGGTTGCACATTCTGCTGAGAGCCGGATATATCTGACGGCAAACTTCGACCCGCATATCCATCGGCAGCTGCGGATACTGCTTAGGCTTCAAACCTGTAACCATGCAGTAAAAAACTTTTCCGAGTGCATAAATATCAGCATTATGATCCATATCTGACTCTTCATTAAGGACTTCCGGCGGGATAAAACCGATAGTTCCTGCACATGATGTAGTCTGACCGAGTTTAACGACCAGACCTGGATCGCTGAGTTTAGGAACATTATTGACGAAAATGATATTGTCCGGTTTTATATCGCGATGAATGAGCCCGGCATTGTGCATGAATTTCAAACCTTCGAGCAGTTCACGGGTGATTTGAATGGCTTTTTCCGGAGAGAATTCATGCTCACGGCGGAAAAGATTACCGAGTGTAGCGGGATAATATTCTCCGCTTGAATTGCAGTTATCTGCGGCTTCCATGATGTAATAAAAACCGTTTTCAAATTCTCCGATATGAAAGATTTGAAGCAGATTTTGATGTTTACCGGAAACCGCCATATAATTTTGCAAACCTTTAAGTTCGCGTTCGGATGATTTGGAAAAAGGAATAACTTTGATAATTACCGGCTGCTGGATTGGATTGAGAGCGTAATAAGTGACCCCGAAAGCCCCTTCCCCGCATTTTGAAATAATTTTGCATCCGGAAAAAATATCGCCTTTGTTCAAACAGAAATTCATAAACATCCTTCTAAAAAAATCATATGGTTGTTAAAATATCATGAAAGGCGTAAAAATCAAGTTAATAAAGGAAAATTTTCAGTAATAAAATTAAATATTCTGCATCAAAGCTCTAAAAAAAAGCAAAAAACGCAAAAAAAATCGAAAAAAGTTAAAAAAACGACTTGCAATTTTTTCAAAAAGGTGTATTTTATGGAACTTGCTAAAAGAAAGCGAGAAACAACACCAATGGTGGGGTAGCTCAGTCGGTAGAGCAAAGGACTGAAAATCCTTGTGTCGTTGGTTCGATTCCTACCGGCGGCAAAGCCCGAGTCAAAAATGATTCGGGCTTTTTTTTCGGCAATCTTGTTTTGGCTGCTTGTTTTCTCCATATCCTGCAAAAATTATATTTTTTTGCCCTTGTGCCGAATCTTTTCATGGCTTATAATAGGAGCTATGAAATGGTTGATTGTTGCTTTTGGTGGAAGAAAGGAAGATGTTGAACACATGAGGCATTTTCTTGAGCACTATGATACTACTATCACTGTGTTTGGAGCAGGTTCTTGTCCGGAGAAAGATTTCCTTTCTGCTGTGGCAGAATGTGAGTACTGTATCTGGCTTGGAGACACTGAAGGTGCAGGTCAGGAGGGTGGGGCGGAGGCCTGTCCCGCAGAGCTTTCCTTTGCCTTTGGGTATGTTCTTGGAAAGGATATGCCAGTGTTTTGTGTTCGAAAGGAAGGTGCGAGACATTGGCATCAGAGCCCGCTGACCACCAACGAATATCATGAATACACCTCTTGTTCTGATTTATTGTCTGTCCTTGAGTCTCGTTTCCCTGATTTCCTGGTGCGGGAGAAGCAGAAGCGTGCGCGGCATACCCTGCTGGATGCAGGAATTCCCTTCAATCCCGACAGTTTTGCCTTTCACATTGCCTCCGATAATGAGAAGGAGTGTGACCTGTTCATTGATGCTGGCATAGATGTGAATAGCCGTGATGCGGCAGGTACTCCAATGATTTGTATTGCTGCTCGTCACAATCGTCGTGAAATGATTGAGCGGTTGCTCGTCCTTGGTGCCGAC
>JAFVUZ010000174.1 GCA_017502435.1 Lentisphaeria bacterium | reverse complement strand
GTTAATGTCCCAAATTTTGTGATGGGACGAGTTGTTTGACAAAAGTGCATCTGACCTTTATTTTTTAATAGTGACAACAAAAAAATAAAGGAAAGATCAGATGCACAATAAAATTACCACGGAAATGTCGATTTGTCAAGCGGAAAATGGATTTTCTTTGGACGAATTAGTAAAAAAGTTGGCAGATTCCTTTGAAAACAAGGCTTTCGCTGAAATCTTGAAAATGAATTTGCAACTGACACAAGAGGTTTTAATGCACCGGATTTTCAACAATTCGAGCAGTCAGCAGTGCTGTCCGGATGGGCATTTGACGTTGAATGGCAGTTTTGATCGCCGCATCAGAACCAGTTTGGGCGAGTTCAAAATGGCTTTCTGGCGGGTTCGATGTTCAAAATGTGGCAAGAGTTTTGCTCCGTTGGCAAAGTTCATCGGCTTGGAGCATTACCAAACCAAAACTCACGAACTTGAAAAGTTAGTAGTCGAAGCTGCCAGTGGTACAAATTATCGTAGAGCAGTTAAGGACTTGGAGCGAGATGGAAAGTTGCCGGTCTCGTTTCATACCGCTCACGGTTGGGTAATGCGAAGTGATTGCGATGAAATCAAGATTTCACCGCAAACCGTTGGTTCTGCTCCGATCCAAATAATGCCCGATGGAACCGGTTTTAAGGGGAGCGGCATTGATGGACAGGCAAGGAAAGGTGATTTAAAAGTGGTGATCGGCATTTCACAGCAGGGAAATATTTTTCCATTGGCTTCAAAAGCAGGAGCAACTTGGAAAGATATTACTGACGAATGGGATAGAAATCAAATTAAGTTCAAAGATGGGAGCATCTTGATTTGTGATGGTGAGCTTGGTTTAGCAGAATCTTTTGCTGATTACGCCACCGAACAACAACGATGCCACTGGCACATCAAACGGGATTTATATCATATGATGTACCAGGATGGAGGCAGATACAAAGACTCAAAGCCTATTCAGGATGCTCTTGCCGGAGTATTGGCTATTGAGTTGCCGCAGGATGATTTTCAAAAGGTTTCCGAACAAGAAAAGAGCGATATTGAGGAGCGAATGGAGAAAGCTGAACTTGCCATAGACAAACTGATCGGATACTTCGACGGTTGCGGATACAGTACTGCCGCAACCTATATCCGACGGGCAAAATATGGAATGTTCGGCTATATAAGAAGATGGCTCAAGTGGGGATTGATTTCCCCACGAGCATCTTCAATGGTTGAAAGAGTTATGAGAGAACTCGGCAGGCGGTTAAAGAAAACCGCCTACGGCTGGAGTGATAAAGGTGCGACAAAAATCGCAAGAATAATATTAAAACGGTTTACAAATGCCAAAGCGTGGGAGGACTATTGGCAAGAAAAAATGAATTGTGTAGGCAATGTTGTCATTAACATTGGTAATTATAAATGTTTTTCACAAAATTTAGGACAATAACGCGGAATCAGACTTATAAAGTTTTTCACCAGCAGACTGTTGTTGTTTTCGCTTTTTGCCGCCACCAGCTGGCGGAACATCGGGAACGGGGTTTTCTTCATGATAAGATTCTGCCTGTGACCGAAGAGTTCCGGAACAAAACCGATGCCCAATCCGGTGGAGATCATCTGGCATATTCCGGTGAATCCGATGATTTCCAGTTTGATTATCGGCATGGTTTGACAATTTTCCATATAATAATCTTCCAGCTTCTTGTGTATGGATGGTATCTCTTCTTTCGGCGGAATTATCCAGTGTGCGTTTTTCAAATCCGCCGCAGTGAGAAATTCTTTTTTTGCCAGAGGATGTTTTGCAGTCATGCCGATCATCAGTTCAATGGGGCAGACTCTTTTTATTTCCAATCCGCCCTGGATGCCGGAAGCATCCGGTTCAAGCATCATGAAACCGACATCCGCCTGACCCTGTTTCAAACACTCTCTGATCTGGGAGGAGCGCTGCATATCGCAGATACGCAGTTTTACATTCGGATAACGCTCCTGCATCTTCCGGCATACTTCACCGAGATTGAAATAATCATAATAAAAATAACTTATCGCAATTGATAAGGTCCCGGCTTTGCCGCGCGCTATTTCCGCCGCATTCGTTTTGGCAAAATCAAGCGTTTCCGGGATATCTTTTATTCCGTTGAAGAAACTTTTTCCCGCATCAGTCAGGGTTATTTCCCAACGGTCTGAACGGTCAAACAGCTGGAACCCCAGAGAGGTTTCAAGTTTTTTTATCTCATTGCTCAGTGCCGCCTGCGATATCCCCAGCTGTGATGCGGCTCTTGCAAAGTGCAATTCTCTTGCCAATGCCAGAAAGTGGCGCAACTGTTTTATCGTATTCATACTCTTCTGTTTGATAACCTTTTGTAAATCATGTTTGCATCTATAATATATTGCAATATATTAAAAATACAAGTATATTAGTCGGAGTTAACCGATAAAAGATTAAAAATATTTTCGTTTTTACCGATTGGGCCGGCAGTGTATAACACAATCTGTTTGCCGCATATATCCACCCCTTGATATATGGCAATGTGTGTTAGCTGTACATTCTCAGCACCCCATTGAGATCATCCTGCACCCCGGATATGTACGCACTGCCGCCCAATCCTTTTTTTTCAAGCATTACGGGGAATCTGCGCGCCTTGATGGATATTTTCAGTTATTGCCGCTTGCTTTCAGTGCCGCAGTAAGGGCGATTTCGAGGATTTGCAGAGT
>JAFVUZ010000173.1 GCA_017502435.1 Lentisphaeria bacterium | reverse complement strand
TTGTTTATTACAAATAATTTAAAATATATTTTACTGTAAAAATTTAAACTCCCGCATAGCAAAATAAACCATTATATTCTGTCTTGATTTAACAATAAAAATTAAGGGCATCGCAAACTTTTTTAAGTTTTGCAACAGCCCATTTTTTATACCTTAAGCAGATTTCATAATATAAAAAAATCGGGCGAATATCTGATGAACAGATATCCGCCCGACCGAAAAAAAATACAGCAGCTTATTTTTCCTGATTTACAACAGTAACTACACGTTGCGGGAAAGGAATATTCAAACCGGCATCTTCAATAGTAGATTTTATCTGTTCCTTGACCTGCCAGTAAGCAGTCCAGTAATTTGCATTATCTGCCCAAAAACGGATTGTCAGATTTACAGAACTGTCGGCAAGATCAGCCACCAGCACTTCAGGTGCGGGATCTTTGAGAATAAGTTCATTTTTTTCCAGCATTTCACGAAGAACTTCCAAGCCTTTCTGCAGAGAATCTCCATACGAAATTCCGACTGTGATAACTGCACGACGCATGGGATTGCGTGAATAGTTGGTTATCGGATTACCGAAAATCGCATTGTTGGGAACAGAAACAAAAATACCTTCAAAGGTTTCCATCACAGTTGAAAAAAGCCCCATCTCTTTAATCGTTCCGGTCGTTGAGCCGCAAGCAACAAAATCTCCGGTTTTGTACGGACGCAGCACCAGCAGCATCACCCCCGATGCAATATTGCTCATAGAATCTTTCATTGCCAGACCGACAGTCAAACCTGCTGCACCGAGAATAGTCAGCAGACTTGCGGTATTGAATCCGAAAATATCCAGAGTTATCAATGCGGCAACCAGCCAGATTACAACCCGGACAACAGTGAAACATACTTTGTATATTGAATCGTCAATTTTAACCAGTTTTTTCGGAGACTGCACAATGAGTTTGCGGGCAATTTTAACACATATCGCCGCAATAATGACGATAATAAGTGTCAACAGCAGATTTTTTCCCAGCTGTATGATCCATCCCTGATTTGTGTTCCAGAATTTTTCAAAAATTTCATATCCGATTCCAGTTGTCTGTTTTTGCGTTAATTCCATAATTATCCTCCTGATTTTATGATAAGATAAATATAATACATCAATGCTCCATATACAAGCACAAAAAACAAAAAAACGTCTTTTTTTTACTTTTATGTTGGAAAAAAAATATATATGGTGTATATTCCAATGCTATAACGATTTTGCAAAACTCAATACATAAATAATAAGGTGTAATTATGTTTGAAAATTCAATGCAGGAATATTATCTGGAAAAAACCCGTAAAGCATACGACGAACGCAAAAAACGTCTCGCCGCCGTAAAAACACGCAAAGACGCACTCGCTTATGTCGCTGAAGTCCATGAAAAAATAAAAAAATGTTTCAATCTGCCCAAAACGAAATGTCCCCTTAATGTAAAAATTACAGGAGAACACCAAATCAACGGCATTACAATCAAAAATGTCATTTATGAAAGCCGTAAAGATTATCCGGTAACTGCACTGCTTTTTATGCCTGAAGGTCAGGGCAAACATCCCGCCTCTCTCGTTCTCTGCGGTCATGCCGAAAACGGCAAAGCCTGCGGAACTTATCAGGTCGTGGCAATGAACCTCTGCAAACAGGGCTTCGTCGTCCTGCTGATCGATCCGCTGAGCCAGGGCGAAAGACATCAGTTCGTCGGACTTGGCTACAATCTCAACTGCTGTCTGGAACATAATATGCAGGGCAAACAGCAGTATCTGGCAGGAGAATATTTCGGTGCATGGCGTGCATGGGATGCGATCCGCGGCATTGATTATCTGATGACTCTGCCCGAAGTTGATACTGACCGCATCGGTGTCACCGGAAATTCCGGAGGCGGCACAATGACAACTTTTGTCAATGCACTGGATGACAGACTGTTCATGGCATCTCCGAGCTGTTATGTCACCACTTGGCGGCATGAAGTCGAAAACGAACTTCCCGCCGACATTGAACAGATGCCGCCGCACGCACTGGAATACGGTCTGGATATGGCTGATTTCATCATTGCCCAAGCCCCCCGTCCCACCTTGATAATGGGACAGAAAAACGACTTTTTCGACCCCAGAGGCACAGTTGAAGCCTGCGAAGATGCCAAACGTATTTACAAACTGCTCGGAGCTGAAGATAATGTAAAGGTTTTCATCGGTCCTGACAGTCACGGCTATAACTTTGCCAACCGTGAAACAATGTACGCATTTTTCAACCATCACGCACAAACTGCAGCCGCAGATGTCAAAGAAGACAAAAATTTGAAAACTCTCCCCGAAGCAGATACTTTCTGTACTCCTGACGGCGAAGTTTACAATATGCCTGAATACAGAAAATGCCGTGAATTTACAGCTGAATACGCCGACAAACTTGCCGCCAAACGCAAGGAATTGAGCAAGGAAGAAATGCGTAAAAAACTGACCAAAATTCTCAAAACCGGCAAAATCGAAGTTCCTTATTACCGCATTTTGCGTACCGGACGTGAATTTGACGGCAAACTTGAATGTTTTGCCCGCTTCGGCATTGAAAGCGAACCGGGCAGAGTCATGTCAGTTTTGAAATATTACCGCAAAGACGGCGATTTGATGTTCCATATTCCTGCGGCAGAAAGTGCAACTCTTTATGTCAGTCATCTTGACTCTGACGTTGAACTTATCAAAAAAGGTTATGCATCTGACTGTGAACTTTACGGTCTGGATGTCCGCGGTATCGGCGAGCTTCAGCCGTCCGGATGTGATGCGCGCAAAGACTTTTTTGCCCAGTATCTTTTTGACTATCACTTTGCCTCTCTCGGCAATATGTTCGGCGAACCCATTCTCGGCGGCAAAGTCAGAGACGTCTTGCTGGCACTCGAACTTCTGAATGAAAGAGGTGTAAAAAATATTACCCTTGCAGCGGACGGACTTGGAACCATTCCCGCTCTTATTGCCGCAGTTCTTTCCGACATTCCTGTCAAAGTCAAACTTGACAATATGCCTGAATCATGGATGTCGATGGCCAAAAAAGTTTATACCCTCTGGCCTTTGTCATATATGCTTGAAGGGATTTTCAGCACCACAGATCTGGATGCTCTCCGCAAGTATGTCAGCAATCTTGAATACACAATTGCTGACGAACCTGCCCAAACGCAGAAGTAATTATTTTTCTGCATAAAGCAAAATATTCCGGGGCTGCTGCTTACTTTTCAAAAAGTTTTGCAGCAGCCTCGTTTTGTATTCAAGCGGAAATAAAATTAGGGAAAAATAAAAAAAACATTTGAAATTTCAGATAAATGTGGTATTAGTAAAACAGTTTCATATTAAATGGATTGGATATGCTTTATGGTTGATTATGAAACAATGGCAGTCGCCGACGGGCGGCTGAAAACTGAAGATTTGACACTTTGCTGTCTGTTAAATGAAGGTTTGACGGACAGCTTTGCTGTGTCCGGAAGTGTTGATAATCAATCATTTATGATTCAATCTATTGAAAATGTGAATGATTTTTCACTGCGTGTAAAAGCTTCAGAATCAGTATTGCCAAATTCAAATTTCTCAATCCAATCCAATTTAAAAGCAGAGAAATCTGTATCTGTAAGATACTGTCCATCAACATCTTATGCGATCAGCAATCAAATATCCGATCTTATAAGCATAACAGTTGCATTGATGAAGCATAAAATCGTGAAAGTGAAATGCCGCATCAAACATTTAATAAATAATATGAAAGGCAGACATAACAGGTTCATGGTATATACTTTGTGCCTGCTGCGTCTGTGAGGCGGAAAAATGATACATATTATAAAAAAGACAGAAAAAGGTATAACGGAATTGAATAATTCAATATCCGCAGTACCTTTTTTTGTCTTTTTATAAGGTGTTATCGTGCTGTTTGAGCATTTTGAGAGTATTGAGAAGATTGAGAGAGTTGAGAGGCGGCGAAATTGCCAAACCTCCCGAAATTCTCAAAAATCCCAATTCTCCCAAAAAATCTCAAAAAAACGAAAAAATTAAAGAACAAACAATTTAACAATAAACAATAAAACAAAAAACGTTAAACAAAACCAAGAAAGGACTCTATTATGAGTACAATCTACGTAAATGCTGAATGGAATGCCGATTCAGTATTGCCCGAAGGGCTTGTATGGGGCGAAAACGCTTTCGCAACTACCAAAGAAGCTTATATGGCTGCCCGCAATATCGGTGGTGAAATCACTATCGACCTGACAGGTGCAGGAGCTGAATCTCTTGATAGTACTGTCGGATTGGGTAAGGCAGGCAAAGACGGTGTTTATACTATCACCGGAGGAGATATAAATACAACTTCTTACGGTCTCTCATTTGCCGATACCAATACTACTGTAAATGTTAAAGATGCTACCTTCAAAATTGCTAAAATTTATGTAGCTAATGAAGGCGGTAAATTTAACGTCGACAACTCTGTTATCGGCTCTGCATATTATAGCGGTAATAATGGCGGATGGGCAACTGCGGGTAATGGTTCTTATACCATCAATAATTCTATTTTCGGTATCAATTTCAATAACTTTACTGCTGAAGAACTTGCTTCTATGCCCCGCAGTGCTTCTGCTTTGAAAGAAGCTATTGCCGCAGGTACAGCTGACTATGTTGCTGCTTGTGCCAACAACAGCGGATATCATTTCGGAACAGCAGGTCTGGCTGATATTACAGATTCTACCATGATGACTACATGGATCAGCTTGATTGACCGTGCTGAAATGAATCTTGACAACAGCGTTCTTTATTACGGTGGCGGTGTCAGTATCGGTGCCGGACAGATTGACAGCAGCTTGGGACAATATAATTCCAATGAGATCGGTTGGGATGCACAGATTTGGTGGAATCCTCCGCTGTCATCTGCTGAAGGTTTCCGTGAAGGTGAAGTTGCAACTATGAATGTTGTCGATTCAATCGTCCGTAATATCGGCGGCGGTAATGGCACCGAAGGCGGTCATTTCCAGGTTGGCGGTTCTTTCACCAACGGATTTGACGAATCAATAACCGGTGAATGTGCCGGTGTTTTGAACATCATTAATTCTGATTTCAGCACTTCTGTTTATGGTAATGACGGCAATGTTATCGCTAAAGATTACGATATGCTTGTTGTCAAATCCAACGGTGTTGTTAATGTTACTGATTCTAAACTCACCACTTCAAAACTTATCAATGACGGTGTGTTTAATGTCAATGGTGAAAGCACTCTCAGTATCGGTACTTTGACCGGAACCTATATCCGTTTTGAAGATGCTGAAATTGTCGGAGATTCCAATATCGGTGGTAATATCTGTACTTTCGGTGATTTTAAAGTCGGTGCTGACCTCACTTATAAACAGGGTAATTTCTATGGTAATACTACCATTGAAAGCGGAGCAACTCTTGACGGCAGTATTACTATTGTCGGCAGCGGTGCTGAATTTGCTCTTGCTGACGGAAGCAATCTTAACTCCCGCTTCTTTAATATTATGGGAACTGCTGATGTTGCAGGAAACGTCGTTTTGAAACATTCAGACCCGAGACAGAAATGTTTGCAGGTATTTGACGGCGGTATTATCAATATCAATGCAGGAGCTGATTTTACTATTGACGGTCACTGCGGTATTGTCAAGGAAGGCGGTAACTTGAATATCGAAGGCGGTAATTTGAATATTATCCGCTGGGATGGCAGAGATATCGGCGGTATTCTTTATAATGACGGAACTGTAACAGTCAACAGCGGTAATGTCGATATTTATGAAGTTATCAATAATAACA
>JAFVUZ010000172.1 GCA_017502435.1 Lentisphaeria bacterium | reverse complement strand
GCCAAAAATGAACTCGCCCGTCGTTGTATGTCTCAAATCGTTCCTTTTGCCGACATCATCATCGGCAATGAAGAAGATGCTTCAGACGTTTTCGGTATCAATGCCAAAGACACCGCCATTGACAAAGGCGAACTCAACATTGCAGGTTATGCCGATGTTGCTTCACAGCTTTCAGAAAAGTTCCCCAAAGCAAAATTTGTCGCAATCACCCTGCGTGAAAGTATTTCCGCCGACCACAACAACTGGGGCGGTATGCTTTATGACTGCACAACGAAAAAAGCCCACTTCGCACCGCTTGCTGAAGACGGCTCTTATTCTCCATACGAAATCCGCAACATCGTTGACCGTTTCGGCGGCGGCGACTCCTTCTGTGCCGGTTTGATTTTCGCCCTCAATTCCGACGAATACTGTGACCCTGCAACTGCCATCCGTTTCGCCGTTGCCGCCAGTGCCTTAAAACACACCATCAGCGGCGACTACAATTACACTTCATGCAGTGAAGTCGTAAATTTAATGAAAGGTTCTGCTTCAGGAAGGGTACAGCGATGAAAGCTCAATTTGAAAAATTTATGGATGAATGTCCCGCAGTTGCGATTTTGCGGGGCATTACCAATGATGAAGTTACTGCTGTTTGCGATGCTCTCTATGAAGCGGGCATACGTCTGCTTGAAATTCCGCTCAACTCACCCGATGCAGTCAAAAGCATTGCCATTGCTTCTGAACATTGCAAAGGCAGAATGGCTGTCGGTGCAGGTACAGTTCTGACCGTTGAAGATGTCAATAACGTTCATAAAGCAGGCGGAACTTTTATCATCTCCCCCAACACCGACACTGATGTTATCAAAGAAACCAAAAAACTTGGAATGCTTTCTATTCCCGGATTTTTCACCGCTACAGAAGGTTTTGCCGCCATCAAAGCCGGTGCAGATTATTTGAAACTTTTCCCCGCCTGTCTCGGTCCTTCTTACGTCAAAGATTTAAAAGCCGTCATCAAAACCCCAATCATGGCTGTCGGCGGCGTAAATTCAACCAATATCCCCGACTTTATGAAAGTCTGCTGCGGCGTAGGTATCGGCAGCGCCCTCTATAAAGCCGGTAAATCCCTCTCCGACGTCCGCCAAGACGCTGAAGCAATAGTTAAGGCTGTAAAAGGATGATTTTTCGGGGAGGGGAAACCTTGTTGAAACAAGTTTCTCCCCTCCCCGAACCCCTCCCTTTACAAAAACTTTTGTGTTCGCTTCAGATTTTTTGCTTCGCAAAAACTCAGAAGCGTTACTCAAAAATTTGTAAACGGCAGAAGTCAGGAAAAGAAAAAATGTTAAAAATACGCTTTTGAAATTTATGAAATAAATGAAAAAGCGTATTTTGATAAAAGTTTTTTGAAAAAGATGAGGGGGTTCCGCCGTCGCCGAAGGCTATGGCGGGACAAGGCAGGGGGAGAAGAAAAAACTTTTTTTCAAAAAAGTTTTTCTCTTCTCCCCCGCATTACCACATAATTTAACAGAAAGGATTTTTTATGAAAATTGTATCAATGGAACTTTTTAAGGTTGCTCCACGTTGGCTTTTTCTCAAAACAGTTACGGATGAAGGAATTGTTGGCTGGGGTGAACCTGTAATTGAAGGCAGAGCAGATTCGGTTGCTGCTGCTGTCAAAGAATTTTCGACTTATCTTATTGGCAAAGACCCGACCCGTATTGAGGATATTTTCCAAGTTCTTTATCGTGGAGGTTTTTATCGTGGAGGTCCGATTCTTTCAAGTGCGATTTCCGGTATTGAACAAACTTTGTGGGACATCAAAGGCAAAGCTCTCGGTCTTCCCATTTATGATCTTCTCGGCGGTCCTGTCCGTGATAAAATTCAGGTTTACTGCTGGATTGGCGGCGACCGTCCCGATGATACTGCTGCCGCTGCAAAAGAAAAAGCCGCTCAGGGCTATACTGCAGTAAAAATGAACGGCACTGCTGAACTTGATTACATTGATTCTTATTCAAAAATTGATGCCGCTGTCAGCCGGGTTGCAGCTATCCGTGATGCTTGCGGCAAAGATTTCGGAATTGCAGTTGACTTTCACGGCCGAGTTCATCAGGCAATGGCACGTATCCTGATGAAAGAACTTGAACCATACCGTTTGATGTTTGTTGAAGAACCCGTTCTTATTGAAAATTTTGAAGTCTTCAAAGATCTCCGCCGTCATACCGTCACTCCCATTGCTACCGGAGAACGCAACTTTACCCGCTGGGGCTTCAAAGAAATTATTACCTCCGGTTGTGTCGACATTATCCAGCCCGACCTCTGTCACGCCGGCGGTATTCTTGAATGCAAAAAAATCGCCGCCATGGCAGAATGTTACGATATTGCAGTTGCTCCGCATTGTCCGCTCGGTCCTATCGCTCTTGCCGCATGCTTGCAATTTGACTGGGGGACTCCCAATGCCGTTATCCAGGAACAGAGCCTCGGCATCCACTATAATCAGGGTGCAGACCTGCTCGATTACCTCGCCGATAAATCCGTCTTTGAGTACCGCAACGGCTGCGTTTACCGCAATAACGCACCCGGCCTCGGTATCGAAGTCAACGAAGAAGTCGTCCGCAAGGCCGCCGAAATCGGTCACGACTGGAAAAACCCCGTCTGGCGTACCTCCGACGGTGTTGTTGCAGAGTGGTGATGTTTTTTCGGGGAGAAAAAACCTTTTAAGGAAAGGTTCTTTTCTCCCCGAACCCCTCTTTTTCTAAACCTTTTCAAGTTCGCTTTTCGCTTTTTGCTGACGCAAAAATCAAAAAGCGGTACTTAAAAGATTGAAAAAGATGTGTCGTGAATGAAAGAAATTTCAAAATATTAAAAATACGCTTTTGAAATTTATGAAATAAATGAAAAAGCGTATTTTGATAAAAGTTTTTTGAAAAAGATGAGGGGGTGCGGGGGAGAAGAAAAAACTTTTTTTCAAAAAAGTTTTTCTCTTCTCCCCCGCATTACCGCAAAATTTTAAAGAAAGGATTTTTTATGAAAAATATACCGTTGACGCATTATTTATTTATTCATGGGCTTGAGTCGAAGTTCCGATATTTTATGTTTCGTGAGTTAGCGGCTAATGGAGCGGAGAATTTGGTATTATCGGAGGATATTTTGAGTCAGGTATGTTTTGCTGATGTTCCGATGAGCAAGCTGCAGGAGATAAAGAGGGAGGTTAAGTCTGCGGGGTTGAAGTTTGCGGATGCACATTCGCCGTTCGGGGCGAGGCTTGACATGAATTGTCCGATAGCGGATGACCGCAGAAAGCTGCTGGACGTACACAAATTGAGTTTGGCATGCTGCAATGAATGTGAAGTTGATACGATTACGATACACAGTGGAAATCCCCGTTTCCCGGGGATAAGATTGGAGGAATACCGCAGTTTTATCCGTCAGTCATTGGAGGAGCTGCTGCCGGTTGCGGAACGTTACGGGGTAACGATTTGTATTGAGAACATCTGGTTTCCGACGAATACTCCGGAGGAACTTATAAATTATTACGAATATTTCAATTCACCGAATCTCGGGATGTGTTTTGATGCGGGTCATGCGAATTTGGTCAAAGAGCGTAATGATGATCCGGAGCATCCTGTCAATGTCGGATTCGGATTGATGAATATGCCGCCGGTGTGGGATGATAAAGTTTTGGAAAAGATGCTGCCGTATATTGTGATTTGTCATTTGCATGACAATGACGGATTGAGTGATAAGCACTGGTCGCCGTTCAATGGGAATATTGACTGGCAGAAGGTTATGAAAACTCTGGCAAAAGCACCGAAACTGCGTTGCTTGCAGAATGAAGTTATACTGCCCGGACGTGATTTGAATTCTTCAGTACACGATATGTGCAAATCTTTTGACAAACTTCTTGAGATATACAACGCCGGATGAGCGGCAATATCATTTGGGTATTGAATCAGTGTTCAGAGGCTTCGCGGATCATATCGATAAATTCCTCACGTGAAACATCGTTGAGGGATTTGCATTTTCTGCGGAGATTTTCGTTAAATTTTACAGCGGTTTCCGCCATGTGGTCGTGAGTTTCCTCCGAGCCGCCTGCAATGGTAAAGTTTTCGCCTCTGGTAATGCGTTTATGACCGTCATCGGCATCAAATCCGATACCGAGCAATTGTGCTTTCTTATTGGTATTCGGTTTCATAAAAAATCCCTTTCTTTTTCAATTACAATAATATAGCGTATTTTTCACAAAAGACAAGCATTTTTTATTTGTAAAAGTGTATTTTGGGTGCTATATATATAATACGGTATTTTTTAACGCTTGAACAAGGAAAATTTTATGAAAAGTTTTTTATTTTTGTTGGTTCTGCTGTTTGCCGCAGGATGCTGCTGTAAAGAAATCCCCCTGATAGAGCCTGCGGATAATGCGAGCATTTCATTTGTAAGTCAGGCGCAGAAAGCTTTTACTATTGATAAAAGCGGGACCGCGGATTTCACTTTTCCCCGGACTGTTCCTTTCACTTATCAGTATGACGGCACTGCTGAAGTGCAAATATCAACTGATAAAAACTTTTCAAATCCGCAGATATTTACGGGCGGCAAGACAGTACAAATCAGCAATCTTGTTCCCGGACAGAAATATTACTGGCGTGCAGTTGACGGCACAAACAACTCTTCCATCCGCACATTTACCGTTGCCAAAGATCATCCACGCTGGCTGAATGTTCCGAAAGTCACTAATTTCCGTGATCTCGGCGGCTTGAAAACCATTGATGGCAAAATGATTCGTTACAATATGCTTTTTCGCGGCGGTCAATTTGAAAAATGGCACAAACGGCATCCGACTATGATTACCCCCGAAGGACAGAAAATTTTTCTTGAAACCCTGAAAATTCAAACTGAAATCGACTTGCGCAACAATGGCACAAAAATCATACCCGTTCCGAATTATCAACGTGTCGGCTTGATTGCTTACAGCCGGATTTTTACTCCGAAATATATGGAGAGAATCAAACAGATATTTGACATTCTTGCAAAGCAGGAAAATTATCCTGTTTATTTTCATTGTCAGGGCGGAGCCGACCGTACCGGCACGCTTGCCTTTCTGATTGAAGCAATGCTCGGATTGAAATACAACGATTTGGCAGCAAACTATGAATTGTCAAATTACTCCATATCCGGGAAACGATTCCGCACCGCCCCACGTTGGCAGGAATTTGTAAAAGGTTTTGAAAAATTTGCTCCCGGTAAATCAATAAATGAACAGGTTGCAGCTTATCTCCGCCAATGTGGTGTAACTGATGATGCTCAACAGCATCTTAAAAAACTCCTGTTGAAATAAACTCAGTTTCGGCGTGAATAGAATCAGAAAAAATTTTATAAAATTTGCAAAAGTGTATTTTTTATGCTATATTATATAACATAGAATTTTTTTACACGCTTGAACAAGGAGTATTTATGAAACCTTTTTTTGTGTTTTCCGGTCAGGGGGCACAGGCTCCCGGTATGGGAAAAGATCTGTATGAATCTTCTGTCCGTGCCAAGGCAATTTTTGATGAGGCAGACGCTGTTCTCGGTTACAAATTGAGCGATATATGCTTCAATGGGCCGGCTGAGACTCTTACTGAAACAAAATACTGTCAGGTCGCAATTTATACTATGAGCTGTGCCGCTCTTGAGGCATTTCGCGAAAAGTATGATGTCGAAGCCGTCAGTTGTGCAGGTTTGAGCCTCGGTGAATACGGTGCATTGTATGCTGCAGGTGCATTTTCATTTGCCGATGGGTTGAAACTTCTTAACAAACGTGCCGAACTTATGGATGTCTGCTGCAAAAATACCTCCGGCGGTATGGCTTCCGTCCTCGGCGGCGATGCAGATGTTATTAAAGCGACTGCCGCTGAATGCGGTATTGATGTCGCCAATTTCAACAGCCCGGGTCAAATCGTCGTCAGTGGCGAAAAAGATAAAGTCAACGCTTGCGTTGATGCTCTGAAAGCCAAAGGTTTACGTAAAGTTATTGTGCTCAATGTCGCAGGTGCTTTTCACTCAAGTCTGATGCAGGAAGCCGGTAAAGGTTTGGCAAAAGTTCTTGCAGAAACTGAAATCAAAATGCCGCAAGTTCCTGTTTATCATAACTTTACGGCTGCTCCCGCTGCTGATGTCGAAGAATTGAAGGCAAATCTTGCTGCTCAAGTCGCCGGCAGTGTTCAGTGGGAAGGCTGTGTCCGTGCTATGGTTGAAGCCGGTGCGGATACCATGATTGAATTCGGACCGGGAAATGTGCTTACCGGCTTGCTCCGCCGTACTCTTCCCGAAATCGCATATTTTAATATCAACTCAACTGAATCGTTGGAAAAATTCAACTCCTAAAACAAAAGGGAAATCATCATGTGCAAAAAATTGGAAGGTAAAGTCGCTCTCGTCACCGGTGGTGCCAGAGGTATCGGTAAAGCTATTTGTGAACGTCTCGCAGCAGAAGGTGCTGCAATCGCCGTCGTTGATATCATGCTCGACGTCGCTCAGGCAACTGCTGATGAATTCTGCTCCAAAGGTATCAACGCTAAAGCATACGCCGCCAACGTCGCCAAAATGGAAGACGCTGAAGCAACCGTCGCTGCTGTCGTTAAAGATTTCGGCCGTCTTGACATCCTCGTCAACAATGCCGGTATTACCCGCGATACTCTCATGCTCCGCATGACCGAACAGGACTGGGATGCAGTTATTGCCGTCAACCTCAAAGGTACTTTCAATTTCACCAAAGCCGTTGTTCGCCCGATGATGAAACAGCGTGCAGGTAAAATCGTCAATATCGCCTCCGTCGTCGGCCGTATGGGCAATGTCGGTCAGGCAAATTATTCCGCTTCCAAAGCCGGTGTTATCGCTCTTGCCAAAACCACCGCCAAAGAATTTGCCAGCCGCAACATTCAGGTCAATGCAGTCGCTCCCGGCTATATCATTACCGATATGACCGGCAAACTTTCTCAGGAAGCAACCGATATGTTCCTCAAAATCATTCCCGCAGGCCGCGGCGGTACTCCCGCTGACGTCGCCAACGTCGTCTGCTTCCTCTCATCTCCCGATTCAGACTACGTTACCGGTCAGGTAATCAACGTCGACGGCGGTATGTTGATGTAATAGATTTGGTATTTTGCAGGGGGAAAGGAAAAAACTTTTTGAAAAAAGTTTCTTTCCTTTCCCCCTGCACCCCCTATCTTTTTACAAAAACTTTAAGCAAAATACGCAGTTCATTTTCATTTCATGAAAACAAACTGCGTATTTTTTTGATTTTCTGTGATTTTTATTGGTATTCATTAAATTCATTAAATTCATTAAACTCTTGAATTTCCTCATTTGTTTTATTAAATAATATGATAATCAGTGTCGAAAACAATAAAAAATGCCGTTTTTTTTGCAAAAAAATTTGCAATAATCAGTTTTTGGGTTATATTTAATCATATCGAACTATAAACAGTATTTTAGTTAAACTGCAGATGCCGCGAGGCTGATGCGAAAACAAAACATAAGGGGATAAAAAAATGTCCACTGTTGCAGACAAAGTTAAAAAAATCGTTGTTGATCAGCTCGGTGTTTCCGAAGATCAGGTCACTCCCGAAGCCAAATTTATCGAAGATCTCGGTGCTGACTCCTTGGATCAGGTCGAACTCGTCATGGCTTTTGAAGAAGAATTCGGTGCAGATATTCCTGACGAAGATGCCGAAAAATTGACCAGCGTCGGCGATGCTATCGCATACATCGAAAGCAAAAATCTCTAATTTTTGAAATTTTTCTTTCAGTAAAAAGGACTGTTGCAGAACCTTAAGTGGTTGCAGCAGTCTTTTTTTGTGCTTTTTTGCAATGCAATAATTATTTTGTCTGTAGTTTTACGGCGAATCTGCAGCACAAAATACAAAATCTCTGCTGTTGTAATCAATAGAGAAAAGTGTTTTTTCCGTATAATTGCTCAGATATTCTCTTCTTTTTTCACTTCGATTTCAAAAGGATTGATTTTGATTGCACAGACGGCAGTATTTTCGGCAATAACCGAACCGTCGAAACTGCGGCCTTCCAGAATCTCTCCGTTGAAATTTATCTTGCCGGTGGGCTTCAGCGGAGTAATGGTAATGCCATGCATTCCGATAGAGACCGGAGAGGAAGTGTTTTGTTGGATTGGGCTTTTTTCGGTTTCTCCGGAGGTTGCATTGAGCATGAAGCGTCCGAAAAATTGGCTTTTGGGCAGGATGTACATATAAAGCAGTATGCATATAATCATTACCGCCAGCAGGGAGAGAACAACAACTTTCATGCCGGTTTGCAAATTACCTGACCCGAAAGCCGACAACAGAGAAAATATTATGCAGCCGAAGCCGAGGATTCCGACAATTCCGAATCCCGGCACCAGAAATATTTCCAGAAGCAGCAGTATCAAACCGACAAAAAAGACTACCATCGGTCCCCATTCAGACGCACCGGAGGCAACGTGCCCCAGAAAGAAAAGCACGATAAAAAGTGTTCCAAGAGTGCCGGAAACTCCGAAGCCCGGCGTTCTTATTTCAATGAAAATACCGATCAATCCCAGAGTCAGCAGCAAGCCGGACAGCATGGGATGTGACAGAAAAGAGATGATTTGTTCGATTGCATCTTTTTTGATTTCAACGAGTTCCGCTTGCGGTGCACCGATTGCATCGAGCAGTTCTGATTTATCTTTGACAATATAATCGACGACGCCGAGTCTTTCGGCTTCGGCGGCACTCAAAGTCAGAGGCGAGCCGCTTTGGTGGTCTATGCCGTCGGTATCTTTTTTGAGTTCGATATACGGATCGCAGGCGGCACGTATGACTTTGACGGGGCGGTTGTTTTTCTGAGCGAGAAGCTCCATGATTTTGTAAAAAACCGTCAGGAATTTCTGGTCGGCGAGTGCTTGATTTTCATTTTTATCTTTTAATGCATCGTGTTTTTTCAGTTCTTCAATGATTTGTTCAACTGTTGATTTGTTGACTTTTTGAGGGGGATTTTGTTGATTTTTCTGTTGATTTTTCTGTTCACTTACGGAGCGTTTACGGTCTGCAAGCGGGCGGATTTTGGTTCCCTGCTGCTGAATCGGCATGGCATCACCGATTACGCCGAGGGGATTTATGGCGATGCGGTCGGCACCGAGAGCGATGATCATTCCCGCAGAAATTCCCTGCGGATTGAGAAATACCACCAGCGGAACTTTGCTTCTGGCAAAAAGTGAAATGTATTTGAGAGCAATATCCACACTGCCGCCGGGAGTATCAAGTTCCATGATTATTGCAAGGGCTTTTTCTTTTTCTGCTTTTTGCTGTACTTTTTTGAAAAAGAGCATATCCTGATTTGAAATTTCTTTAAATTCAGAAAACTGCGGCAGATAAAAAATCTTTTCGCCTCTGCCGCCGTCACGCAAATTCTGCCACAGTGGTTCTCCGCCGCACAGTATTGCAAAAAATATAAACATAAAACCGAAAAGAGCAGTTTTTTTCATATAACCTCCTGTATTTTCATGCTGAATTTATTTGTGATGGGTCAGTACAGAGCCTTTTTATTAAGATAGCATTGCTTGAAATCTTTTCAAACAGTATCTTGAAAAAAGATTTGTTTTGTGTTGAAACTGATTTGAGAAATCCGGAGGTAAAAGATTATGTAAAACTTTTTGGCTCTGTACTAAACATTGACTGATAATAAAAAAAAATGAGGGGGTTCGGGGGGGCGTTCCACCCGCCTTTTGGTCTGCTATCGCCTTGGCAAAAGCTCGTTGTGTATTTTTACAACGGAGTATTGTCAATGCGACAGCATATAAAAAGAGAGCTTGCTCTCCCCTGATG
>JAFVUZ010000171.1 GCA_017502435.1 Lentisphaeria bacterium | reverse complement strand
ATATCAGCTTGACTGCCGCGTCAGCGTCCACATCAGCCGGACTGGAGTGCAGTCATTTGTTTTTTCCTTAAATTCCTTAACTTCCTTAAACTCCTTATTGCTTGTCACGCCCTGCCGCACGCATACGGCTGTGCCGTGTCATGCTGTGTTTGCAACTTCCTATAATGCACATTACATGAACATATTACAAACAACTCATTATCCGCCATTATCAAATAATAGCACAATTTTCAATAATTACAAACATTTTATAAATATTTTTTTATTTTTTTATCTCCAATCCACAGAAACAAAAAAAGAGGAGAAAGAATTCTCTTCTTGAACTGAAACTGTATGCAAATGTCTGAAAAAAACTTCAAACACTTCTGATTTTCAAATGAGCTCCGTTGTCGTGAACGATACGTTTACCGCTTTTGCGGGCGGCATCTGCATCAGCAATGGCTTGCAGAATGGCATTGCCGCCGTTTTCAATACATTCGGTCTCAATTCGTCTGCCGATTTCAGCAGAAGCCTCTTCAGGATAACCCATAACGCCGAGTTTAACATCCTGACGCTGTGAAGTCTGAACGATTTCCTGCGGCAGTTCGGTAAAACTTTCACGGAGCTGATAACTGTCAGGGTCCTGCCGGAGACGTTCTGCAACTTCATCTTCGTCCATTGTCAATTTGTCAAGTCTCACAACTTCCGGACACCAGTAAAGCATAAGAGATGTTTCAGCTTTGGCGGCGTGATAATCCTTTTCATCAAACATATTGAACCATGTCGGTGAAAAATCCCATATCTGGGTCAACAGAATCATCGCATCCGAAAGTGTGGGATTGAGCCACTTCAGAATACGGAGAGATTCCTTGAGCTGCATCAGACTTTCACTGCCGCCATGTCCGGGAAGTATCACAAAATTGCGGAACCCCTGCAGATAGAGCGATTCAATGATCTCGCCGACAAGATTGCAGAAAGTCGCCGGTTTGACATTGATAGTACCGGGAAACATCCCGCCGGAAAAAGTATAATTCAACGTCGGTGCGATAAGACAGTCAAGTTTTTCCGCCAGTTTTCTGCTGATAAACTCAGTATTGCGGACATCAACATCCAACGGCAGATGTGCCCCGTGCTGTTCACTCAGAGCATAGGGGATGATGATTGTTTGTTTGGTTTTCAAATATTCCTGCACTTCAGGAAAAGTGCAGTCCAGCATTCTGTAATGTGCAAGAGCCATAATTATTTTCCCTGTTTCATTTCACGAACGGCTTCGACAACTGCGTGAGCCTGATATTTAAGTTGTTCCTGTGTAAGCGGATAGAGCGGCAGATGTGTATAAGAGTTATAGAACATCTGTTCTGTATTCGGACAAGTTGCAGCAATAGCATCTTCGTCATATCCGAAATCTTTCATTATCCTGAAGCGGTACATCGGACCGAAATGTGTGATATTAGTCAAACCTTTTGCCGCCAGTTTCCTGGAAAGAGTCTGAATATTGCCGCCGACGATTTCCGGATCAATACGCAGCAGATACAAGTGGTGAGTTCCGTAAGTTTCTGCAGTATCAGCTTTTTCGACCAGAATTCCCTCCTCCTGCACAAGAACGCTGTTCATATATTCAGCAGCTTTGCGGCGGATGGAAATAATTTCATCAAGTCTCTGCATCTGAAGAATCATGCCGAGTGCCTGAATTTCTGTTGCTGAATGATTGAGTGCGACCTGCGGTTTGCCGAAACGGTCGGTCAACGGTGAAATATCGTACAGCCAGTCTTTGATTTTGCGGGTGAAATCCAGCCCGAGGAATCTGCCGCCGGGGAACTGCGGACCTGCCCAATCTTCATTGGAGAGAAGCACGCCGCCTTCACCGAGTGCGGTAATATTTTTGACCTCATGCAGAGAAAAGCCGCCGAAATGACCTATGGAACCGAGTTTTCTCCCCTTGTAAGCACCGCCCATACCATGTGCCGCATCCTCCATAACAATAATATTATGTTTGGCGGCAAGTGCCATGATCGGGTCCATATCAACAGGATAACCTCCGAGATGAACCGGAACGATCATTTTGGTTTTAGGAGTGATTTTGCGGGCAACATCTGCAGGATCGAGATTGATGGTTTCAGGGTCGATGTCGGCAAAAACAATTTTGGCACCGACATTCAGCGGATAAGCCATTGTAGCAATAAATGTCACTGCGGGCATGATGATTTCATCACCGGGACCGATACCTGCAAGTTTGTATGCAATTTCCATACCGCCGGTCCAGTTATCAAGGAAACAGGCATATTTGGTACCAAAATAATTTCTGGAAAGTTCCTCTGCTTCAGCAACTTTTTTGCCGAGAGTGAGTTTAGTTGCCTTGCCGCCTACAGCAGCAAGTGATTTCACAGCTTCTGCGACTTTTGCCAACTCGCACTCATACCCCTTCCTGCCTTCGTCCGGCAGCAGAAATTTTATCATTTCAACAGCATCTCTGCCGTCATAAAATTCTCCGACTGCGTGCCACGGAACTTTACTTTCGCCGACAGCATAGCGGAAATCGCCGCCGGATGATTCTTTTTCACTCATAACAACCTCCATGTTCAAAGTTGAAAAATTCTGTATATTTTGTGCTTTTGCGGTACTAATATACTTGCATTTCAAAAAAATTGCAATACATTAAAATAATACAATCGGGTAAATAAAAAATACAAAAGGATAAATATTTATGCAGAATATCTGGAAATCAAATCTCTTTCATGAGACATACGATGTGAACATAACCCCTTTCAAGCAAGGAACAAACAGTTTGCGTGTACAGACTTTCTGCCATTCATCAACACGGTACGGCTGGAAAAACGACAGCAATTCACAAAGACCGAATATTATTGCATTTTTGATACTTTCGGGCAATCAGCAAATGATTTTCAAAGACGGTACAAAAATAAAAATCTCCCCCGGATTTTTTTCCATAATAAACCTTAACAACATAGACCGGGATTTCCTGACAATTTCAGATACCGTTGAGCGGTATTTCATTCTGCTTGAAGTCAATTCTCTTACTTTGAATATGCTCGATGAAATGTTTCCTTCAAAACTTCCGGCTTTTCAAGCCGCCGCCCCCGGCAAACTCAAAAAATGTTTCGAAGATATCCGCGACAGCATCACCTCAAATGATGCAGATGATTCCATGATAAGCAGTTATGCTTACCGGTTACTCCATGAAGCAATGAATCAGCTTCCGGCAAGTCCCCTCCCCGAAAGCCTGCTTGCAGCTTTAAAATATATTGACAATCATTTTCAAAATCAGAATTTATCACGTCAGGATGTCGCTCATGCCGCCTGCGTAAGTATTTCAACTCTCGGAAATCTTTTCCGCAAGCACCTCAATTCAACCATTCACGACACAATCTCCTTCAAACGCATGGAAAAAGTCAGACAGCTGCTCAAATTCTCCAATAAACCAATAGCAGAAATAGCCGCAGAATGCGGCTTTTCATACTCCTACTATCTGACAAGAGAATTTCAGAAAAAATTCAGCATGACTCCATCGCAATACCGCAGTCAAAACCGCCTTCAGCGGTAAATTTGAGGGTATTTCAGCCAAGAAAAGATATTGCAAATCCGACAAGGATCAACGAAACGCCGACCCATTTGATAACTGCACTTTTTTCTTTCAGTATCAGAATGCCTGCCAGCATTCCGAGCGGCAGTCCGAACTGACGGCAGACCTGTACATAAGAGACATTCGTAACATAATTCATCGCAATCAGAACCAATATGTATGTCGATGATGAACAGCAGGCAGCCAGAACCGGATAAAAATTGCGTTTTTCCCAATAATCCCTGAAAACTTTTCTCGCTTCAGCCATAAAACAACAGCAAATGCACAATGTCGTTGACAGCAGCAGTGCCCTTGTCGAATAATATGTCAAAGAAACAGTAACTGCAGAAACATCGCTGTACAATGAACGGATTATTTTAACCCCCTGACTGTCAAAAACTGTATAGCCGGTCGTTCCGCAGGCCGCCAGCAGAACATAAAACATTTTCCAGTTGAGATAAGTTGAAAGTTTCATCTGCGAAAAATTTCTGAGCGGCATCAGCAGCGCTCCCGCAAAAACAACCATAAAACCGATTCCGCGTACCCAGCCGATAGCACTGCCAAGTCCGAAAACCGCCGTCGTCAATACCGTCAGCAGAATAGGCAGTGAACGCATCATGGGATATGCCGTCGCCATTTCCATTTTTCTGTAAATCAGCACCAGACTGAAGCAGTACAAAACGTCAAAAGTAATCGTTCCTGCAATCATCAGCCAGAATTTCAGCGGCAGACTCCAAACCGCAACCGGCGTCCAAAATTGAACATGAAGCCAGACCAACGCCCCCATAATACACAAAATCGTGTAAAAAGGCACTGTCATAGTATTTTTTTTGGCAATCAGATTCCACGCAGCATGAAGCATTGCAGACAGCAATATCAGTACAAAAGCAAGCCAAGTCATTTTTTACTTCCTGATTTTATCTGCAATTTTCCAGTAATGTTCCCAGTCGGCAAGGTTTTGGTCGTGAACGCCGCTGCGGATGTGATAACTTACTGCACCGGTGATATGTGAACCGACCGGATGCGGAGTATTTTCATTGTAAGTTTCAACGCCGAAAAGTTTATAAACTCTGCCGGCATGAGCACCTGACAGAAATTCCCCTTTCGGGTCGGCGTGCAAATCCTCCTCTGCACTGCCGATTGCCAGATACCGCGGAGCAATCAAAGCTGCCAAACAGTGCTGGTCAAAGGGCAATTCGTTCTCTCGATGTACATATTTTTTGAAAGAACTGACGAACCAGTGCGGAAAATAGTGGGTGATTATTTCCAGAGTTTCTCCGAAGTCACGGCGGGCAAGTGCCGCACCGCAGCAGCCGGACTCGTTGCTTATTACAAGTTTGAAACGGGTATCGTTGGCACCTGCCCAGAGAGCGGCTTTACCCAATCTTGAAAGACCGTGAACAAATGCGTTACTGCAATCAATCATTTTTTCACCTTCCAGACAGTCAAGCATACGGGACATACCCCATGCCCATGCACTGATCGCTGAAGCGTGAGTGTGGAATTTTTCATTGCTTTCATCGGCATAGAACAAATTGTAAACACTTTTCCGCCACGAATTTTCATCTTTGTTATCAGGATAAACATCGTGATAACAGACCGTTGCAGTGGCGAAACCACGTTTGACAGTTTCTTCAATATAGAAACGTTTGATATGTCTTGATCGTCTCTTTTCAATTAATTTTCCGTCAACATTTCTGCCGGTCATAAGGACATCTTTTTCGGGTGTAACGGTGTGATTGCCTTTGAAATTCAAACCGACAAAAACCGGAACGGGAGCAACTGCATTTTTAGGAATATACAACAGCATGACAAAAGAGTGTTTTTTACCGTTCATACTGAAAGTAAGTTTAATTTCCTTACGGACAGCAGTATTGTTGAGAGCGTCATCTTTGACGGAAATAATTTCATATTCTGTCCGGTCCGGACGCAACGGCAGATAACCATACATTTCCTTTTTGTAAAGTTCAAGCAGTTCAGGGCGACGGATATGCACCCAATCAAAAGCGTTTTCAATTTTCTTACCTGTTCTGCTCAACAGAACATCAGGTAAAATATAAGGTTTGACCAGCGATTCATCTGTATTTTTATGCATGACAGGATTTTTGATTCTGCCCGGAGCAGAAGTCAAACGCTCTGTCCGGCAGCCGCAAAAAACAACAGCAGTCAAGCCCAACATCACAACTGATAATTTTTTCAACATTACAATAACCTTTCTCACGTTTTATATTTTATTTAATTTTATCTGCAATTTCCCAGTAATGTTCCCAGTCGGCAAGGTTTTGGTCGTGAACGCCGCTGCGGATGTGATAACTTACTGCACCGGTGATATGTGAACCGACTGGATGCGGAGTATTTTCATTGTAAGTTTCAATACCGAAAAGTTTGTAAACTCTGCGGGCATGAGCTCCTGACAGAAATTCTCCCTTCGGGTCGGCGTGCAAATCCTCCTCTGCACTGCCGATTACCGCATAGCGGGGAGCAATCAAAGAAATCAGCCAATGCTGGTCAAACGGGATTTCTGCTTCACAACAGGCATATTGAGCAAAAGAACTGACGAACCAGTGCGGAAAATAGTGAGTGATAATTTCCACATTTTCGCCGAAATCACGACGCAGAAGTGCTACACCGCAGCAGCCGGACTCGTTGCTTATTACCATTTTGAAACGTGTATCATTTGCCCCCGTCCAGAGAGCGGCTTTGCCCAATCTTGAAAGTCCGTAAACAAATGCTTTACTGCAATCAATCATTTTTTCACCTTCCAGACAGTCAAGCATACGGGACATACCCCATGCCCATGCACTGATCGCGGAAGCGTGAGTGTGAAATTTTTCATTGCTTTCATCGGCATAGAACAAATTGTAAACACTTTTCCGCCATGAATTTTCATCTTTACTGTCAGGATAAACATCATGGTAACAGACCGTCGCAGTGGCATAGCCACGTTTGACAGTTTCTTCAAAACAGCAGCGGTTGATATGTATTGAACGTCTGCTCTCAACGAACTCTCCGTCAAGAGTTTTTCCGGTCATTATAACATCATTTTCAGGCGTAACAGTGTGATTGCCCCTGAAATTCAAACCGACAAAAACCGGAACGGGAGCAACTGCATTTTTAGGAATATACAACAGCATGACAAAAGAGTGGGTTTTGCCATTCATACTGAAAGTAAGTTTTATCTCCTTGCGTACAGCAGTATTGTTGAGGGCGTCATTTTTTTCTGAAACGACCTCAAATTCTGTTTTGTCCGGACGCACCGGCAGATAACCGTACATCGTCTTTTTGTATATTTCCAATATCTCCGGACGGCGGATATGAACCCAGTCAAAAGCATTATCAATAATTTTACCATCGGAACATTCGAGAACTTCAGGAAGTGTGTATGCTCCGACCATTGATTCATCTTCATTTTTATACATGATGTAAACTCCTAAAACAACAAATACAGAAAATGTTTTCGTATTAAATTAGCATTCAAGTACCTTTTTACAAATATTTTGACCGGAAAAAGTATAAATTTACTGTCAATGTCTGAATTCTGTGAAAGATTTAAACAGGTCAAACTGAAGGTTACTTTTCATCCTTTGATAATATCTGCAATTTCCCAGTAGTGTTTCCAGTCAACCAAAGTCTGATCATGACCGCCGCTGCGGATGTGATAACTTACTGCACCGGTGATACATGAATTGACCGGATGCGGAGTATTTTCATTGTAAGTTTCAATGCCGAAAAGGTTATAAACTCTACCGGCATGAGCTCCTGACAGAAATTCGCCCTTCGGGTCGGCGTGCAAATCCTCCTCTGCACTGCCGATTGCCGCATAGCGGGGAGCAATCAAAGAAATCAGCCAGTGCTGGTCAAACGGGATTTCCGCTTCACAACAGGCATATCCGGCAAAAGAACTGACAAACCAGTGCGGAAAATAGTGAGTGATAATTTCAACAGTTTCACCGAAATCACGACGCAAAAGTGCTGAACCGCAGCAGCCGGAATCATTTGAGACAACCATTTTGAAACGGGTATCATTTGCCCCCGCCCAGAGAGAAGTTTTGCCAAGTCGGGAATGTCCGTGAACAAATGCTTTGGAACTGTCGATCAAAGGTTCACTTTCCAGACAGTCCAGCATTCTTGAAAGTCCCCATGCCCATGCACTTACTGCACTTGCGTGAGAATGAAATTCTTCATTGGATTCATCGGCAAAAAACATATTATAAACGCTTTTACGCCATGAATTTTCATCTTTTTCATCAGGGTAAATATCATGATAGCAGACCGTGGCACTGGCAAAACCGCGTTTGACAGTTTCAGCAAACTGCCAGCGGTGTATCTGATCTGACCGTTCAGTTTCCACAAGTTCTCCGCTGCTGTTTCTGCCGGTCATTTCAACATCATCTTCAAAAGTACAGTTGTGATTGCCTTTAAAATTCAATCCGCAAAATACCGGAACCGGTTTGGCGGCATTTTTGGGGATGTAAAGGAGCATGACAAAAGAGTGCTTTCTGCCATTATTCATTGCAAAAGAAAGACGTATCTCTTTGCGGATAGCTGTATTGTCAAGAGCATCATTTTTCTCTGAAATGACTTCAAATTCAGTTTTGTCCGGACGCGGCGGCAGAAAACCGTACATCGTTCTGCGATAAATATCCAGAATTTCACTGCGGCGTGTATTCACCCAGTCAAAAGCGTTATCAATCATTCTGCCGTCACTGCACTTGAGAACGTCAGGCAGAGTATAAGGGCCGACGCATGATTCATCTGTATTTTTATGCATAAAAAACTCCTTGATATACAGGTTGTTGAAAAAATCGTATTTAATTTAGCATCAATAACATTTTTTGCAAATTATTTAAGCAAAAAAGATAAAAAGGTGCTTGCTATTTGAAAAAGGTGTATTATATTTCTTGGAATGTTAAATTTAACAACAACGAAAGGTATTTAAAATGAACTTGGATATACTTCCTGCAGGTTCCGCTCCAACTGCGGTTTCAACCCCATGGTTCCCCACCAATTTTCAAGCCGTTATTTTCAGAAACTGGAACATCGTGCCGGTTGAAAAAATCGCCGCCGCTCTCAATTCCTCCGCTGAAGATGTCATAAAACACGCAGAAAAAATGGGACTCCCAACCGCAAATCCCGATCCCGCATGGCTGCAGAGAGGATATGTTTCAATAATCCGCACCAACTGGCAGCTTCTCAACTATGATGCAATACTGCGTATGCTGGGCTGGAGTGCAGAAAAACTGGCGGATACTTTGCAGAATGAAGACTTTCTCTGGATCAAACTCGGCAGCCTGAAACCGCAGTGCCCGGTCGAGCCGTGCCGCGAACTTACTTCCGATGAGGAAAAACAGACCGCTGTCATCCGGGAAACTGTTTTGAAATACCAGCCTGACTATCCGGTTGAAGCACCTTTTGACTTTATCAAAAAATTCAAAGCACCGTCAGAACTTCCAACATTCAAAACTGCAGACGGACTTTTTATTGCTTATTCATATTCAGCACTTTACGGGGATTCACTTGCCAATCCTGAACTTGATCCGTATCCGGACGGACTTCTGTATAAACTGCGTCAGAAAGGTGTAAATGCGATCTGGCTTCCGGGCGTTCTGTATCAGCTTCATTACTGGGCGGATGCTCCTGAACTCTCTCAAAACTATGAGAAACGCATTGCTTCGCTCAACGATCTGGTCAAAAAAGCCGCAAAATACGGCATGAAAGTATTTCTCTATCTCAATGAGCCCCGGGGATTGCCGATCGGTCTTTTCAAAAATAATCAGAATATACAGGAAAAATATCTCGAAGTCGAAGATTTGGAACAGAATCTTTACTCAATGTGTACTGCAAAACCTGCAGTCAGAGAATATCTTGCAAATGCAGTGAAATCCATTTTCGGTTCAGTCAAAGGGCTCGGCGGTGCATTTATGATCACCCAGTCGGAATATCTGACCCACTGTCATTCAAGATGTCTTAAAGGAGAAAACACCTCCTGTCCCCGCTGTGCCGGACGTGCCGTCCCTGAAGTCATTGCAGAAATTGCAACCATTATCTCCGATGCCGCCCGCAGTGAAAATCCCGATGCTCAAATCATCTGCTGGGACTGGGCATGGCGTCAGGAATGGATTCCGGAAATCGCCGCAAAACTTCCGAAATCAACCGCTTTCATGGCAGTCAGCGAAAGTCAGATACCCATCGAAATCGACGGCGTTAAAACCTGCGTGCGAGACTACTCGATTTCACGTCCGGGCCCCGGTGAAAAAAGCAAAAAAACATGGCATATCGCCGCAGAATACGGGTTAAAAACTTTTGCAAAAACCCAGTTGTCATGCTCCTGGGAAGGCTCTGCCGTACCGTACATCCCCGCTACAAAACTGGTCGAAAAACACCTGCAGGGACTCCGCAATGAAGGCATCAAAAACTACGTCACCAACTGGACTCTCGGCGGCTATCCGTCATTCAATATGGATTTGCTGCAAATGACTCATGAAGAGATGGTCATAAACAATTTCGGTCAGCAACCGGCAGAAAAAATAGACAAAGCATTAAATCTTTTCAGTGAAGCATTTACAAAATTCCCGTTTGATGTTGAAGTTTTGTACAATTCCCCCCACAATATCGGCCCTGCTAATCTGCTCTATCCTGCAGATACAAAGTACAAAGCCACTATGGTCGGCATTCCGTACGACGATTTAAAAGGCTGGTGCGGTCCGTACAAACCTGCAACTTATTACAACTCTCTTTACAAACTCTGTGAAATCTGGCAGCAGGGTATGGACATTCTGAAAAGTGCCGCTTCCGATATAACTCCTGAATTTCAAGACAATTACAATGATCTCTGTTCAGTTGCAGAGGCCTGTTTCTGTGCCTATGCAAGTGCCGCAAATCAGGCGTATTTCATCGACAGACTCCGTGACGGCAACGATACTGCTGCACGGAACAAACTTCTGGATGAAGAAATCGCCCTTGCAGCCAAACTCCTGAAACTCGCACGTCAGGACTCCCGTCTCGGTTTTGAAGCGACAAATCACTACGCTTACACAGTAAACGAACTGCTGGAAAAAATCATAAACTGTCAGTATATTAAAGCATAAACAGCAATACACTGTACTCGAAATGCCGTGTTTCTGCAAAAAAAAATCGATTTTTTTTGCAAACACGGCTTGATTTTTCTTGAAAGTGGTGTAATGTATATGCAGCTCCTCAAGAATTGAGGCGTGGTAGCCAAACGGTCAGGCAGCGGTCTGCAAAATCGCTTAAATCGGTTCGACTCCGATCCACGCCTCCATTTTTTTGCCCGGATTTCCGGTTTAACGTACTCCTGAAAACATTATTGTACCATTTTTGTAAAAAAAATATTAAAAATTATTAAAAAATCCCCTGAAATACGCTTGACATAACGTTTTTGCACTGCTATATTGCATTGAGTATATAATTATAACAAAATACCCAACAGGAGGTCCAATATGGCTTACTACTATTTTGATTCTGACGACCACATTGCAACAGTGCATAATGCAGACGTTTATTTGCTTGCCAATGTCGGCAATTATCATGACTTCAACGGTGAAGTTATACAAACCTTCAAAGGTTTTTATCTTACTGCGGACAAAACCTTCACCATCGGCGGCAATTACGGAAACGACTGGAATATTTATCAGAAACAATCTCTGACAGCCAACTTAAACAACCAGATTTACGCCGCTGTCTCCTTCAATGGCAAGGGCGAACTCAATATCTCTTCTCAAATCGGTGCTCCCGATGGCAAAAAGCATGACGACCGCAATATCAAAATCAATGCTTACCACTTCCTCTCTAACGACAAAGCAAATACCGGTACTGACGGTTGGCAGCAATATAAAGCGTCAGAAGGTGCCATCGAAGACTCATTCACCATCAATGGCGTAAATATCACCCTCAAAACAGGTGCAAATGTACAATATAACGATAAGTATAATTTTTCCGGACAAATTGCTGACATTAACGGTATTTATGCAAAAAACACCCTCACCGCAGCCTCTCATTTTAATGGTTATATCAACGTTGAAGGCTACCATGAATCAATCGGCATGAAAGACCCCTCCGGCAATACAAAAAACACAGCAAATGACACCAGTACTATTGCTGCCGGTCTGCGCGGCAATGATGCTGTAAACTTCAACGGAAGTTTCTTCGGCAGCATCAAAGCCAATGTTCATGTTCATTTCCAAACTGCAGCTGGAAAGTCAATGCAAAATAATACAATCGGGTCATACGGTGTTTTCAGTCAGGAGAGAATTACTCAGGACAATGTTCATGCAGGAACAATTTTTACCACTGCCAATAAAAATTATCTTGATGCAACTATTGACGATAGTACTTCAAATGGCAACCTCTCAAACAATACCATCACTGCCGCCGGTCTGCGGGCAAAAGAAGTAACGATCAATCAGCTTGATGCAAGTTTCAATTCATCTCATGCATCCGGCAAAAAAATCGAATACATTGACAAAAATGCAGAATTTACCTGGGAAAATTTGAAGGTAGACGGGGTTACGGCTACCGATATGACAGAAAAAATCGATAATGCTTACGTTAGAGATGCATCCGGTTATAAATATTACTACATTGAACTGCCGTCCGGTTTGAAGGTAGAAGAAGGCACCAGAGTTGAATTTACAAATGGTGGAGTAAAAGGTAACGGTACTGTAAGAGAAATCGCTGTATACACAAAAAACATCGATGGTACTTACAGTATGCAAAACATTAATGTTATTTTGATTGATTCCGGCAATTATGATTCTCTTTCTGCCTTCTACACATTCCAACTCTACAATGAAGGAAAAGTTCTTGATGCAGATATTACATCATGGACCATAAATAAAGTCGTATTTTCCTCTACTGATGTCGGCAATATCTCAGCAGGACAGATTGTAATGAACAGCAATAATCCCGAAGATATGTCAAAAAATGAAAATATCAAATACAGCACTGTCCATTGGGAATGTGAAAACAAACTCTCTGACGGATGTTACATTCTGAATATTGACGGTGAATATGTCCGTATTGAAGCTTCTGAAGTGACCTTCAACGGCAATCGTTGCAGTTATACATTTACTGAAGAAGATGCTGAAATTTATAAAACAATTGATCTTACCTCCTTGAATTTTAATGACAATCAAATAAGAGGCTATTACGAATTTGATTATACTACAGGAGCTGTCAGCTTCAATAAATCAACTTCATACAACTCAGGCAAATTCGGATTTGTCACTGACAGTACTGATCCCAACTTCATTATTGATTACAGCATTAAAGGTGCCGAAGACAGTAAAAATGGAAGTTTGTCAAACAGTAATATTTCTTTAATTAATGGGCTTACTCCGAAAAACATCAATCCCAAAGATAATAATTCAGGATTGCCGTCATTGCTCCTTTATGAATATACCACATTGGAACATGAAGATTTCAATATATATATCACCGTTGATAAAGATATTCTGATTTATTCTGAAGCAAATGACAATATTCTGAAAGTAACAGGTGATGCTACTCCCGCCTCAAATACTATGCAGAACAATATCGTTCAGGCTGTCGGTATTTACGGAGAAAACAACCTTACAATCAAAGATTTTGCTGCCGGTTCAATTATTGAAACATACGCTAATGACAATGAAATGTATGCGGTTATCGGCAAAGGAACAATTACAGACAACCAGATAAATTCAATCGGTATTTACGGCAACACTGTAAATCTTAATGATTTCTATGGTACTATTTACGTTGAAGGTAAAAATAATTACATTGATTTTCCCGATGATTTAAACGGCACCGGTATTTATACCTTTGCCGGTATCCGTGCCACAAATCTCAATGTTGACAGAAATCTTCATGGTATTATTACAGTAAATACAAGTAACAACGACACATGCCATTTAGTAAGTAAAACAATTCGAAATGACCAGCATGGAACAGTTAATGATACCAAAAAAGCATCTACTCACTCCGATGGTATTTTTGCCAATACTATGACTGTTGACGGTTTTATTAAATCAACAATTACAGTAAACTCTGATGGTGGAAGTTGGATAGCATCAGGCATATATGTTCAAGGAACACTTGATGCAAAAGGATTTGCCGGTGACATAAAAGTTTATTCATCTGTAGTAAATGCATTCGGTATATATGCTGAATCATTCAAATCCGCTCTCGGATATTACTATACATTCATAGGTGAAGATGCCGGTAACGATTACGGCACAAATCCCGGAGAGAAAAAGATCGTCGTTGCTCTGGATACTTTCACTGTGGAAGGCGCTATCATCATGCAGGGTTATTCACAGCAGCATGCGATTGCAACTCCTGACACAGCCAATATCTATGTTGACGGGCTTGTTTTCTCAAGCACCTATCCTGTGGTTGTTACTGATTTTACTCTCGACAATCTCTATTATATGTCACAAACTGTTGACTACGTCTATTTGAGTTATGCAGTAAAAACTGACTTCGGAAATGATGTAGCCTCCGGATTCAAAAATGATATTCTCCAGCTGGGCGAAAATGCTACTGTTTTCGGTATCATCGCTCTCGGCGGCGGCAATAACGACCTCACTTTCGATGATAATGCACGCTTTTTCGGTTACGTTTACCATGATACAGGCAAAATCAACCTCACCTATGCTCTCAATGATGAACAAGCAAGATACGCTGGCGAGGAATACGCCATTCATACCGTAAATAATGAATGTGATGCAACTCTCTCAAGTAATACTACCATCACCATCAACTGCAACAATATTGCTGAAGGTGAAGTTTACAGAATCCTCGAATATGTCGGAAGTGCTGATGTTACCGATCTTGCTGATACTCATTGGAAAACCGGTGCACTTACCATCTCCTACATGGGAGAAAGCCGTTTGATTTACCTCAACAATTACAGCGGTCTCGGTCAGATCGACGGTTCAAACGGTGAATCAATTTATGTCAAAGTCAATTACGACACAGACACTCATACCCTCTCCGTCAAAGCACTCAAAGATGAAAATGCAAAAGAAGACCCGTTCTTCACTCCGAAGACCTTGACCGCCGTTAATATTGAAACAAAAATTGAAGATATGCTCGATGAAAACGGTGACGTTGTTAAAGATGCAAACGGCAACGCTGTCAAAGTCGAAAATGAATACGTTTCTCTCAACACTGTCAACTCTCTCAAAACTCAAGATGAACTCGCCGCTATGAAGGAAGCTTTTGAACATCACATCAGCTGGCGTAATGACAGTGAAGTTAACTATGTCACTTACAGCAAAGATGAAACAACTTATTCATCAACTGCATCTACCACACTTTACTGGATGTGTGATATTGCTGATTACAAAAATTCCGCCTATGAAATCGTTTATGAAATTGTTGATGCCAACGGCAATGCATATTCGCACGCGCTCCTGCGTCTGAATACTGTTGACGGCAATAAAGATGCTTTCAACGGAACTATTGAAATCGACGGAAACAAGAAAAATCCCGTTACCGGCAGAATTTATCTCGTCAATGCTGACGGAAAAACTTTTGCTGAATATCAGAAAGAAGGTTCTGATCCCTCAACTTTCGTCGGGGCTTATTATATAATGAGTTATGATATTGACAATATCCCCGAAGGCAGCACTGTCAAATATCAGATCCGCGACTACTACGGCGACGGATTTGAAATCTCTGAATGGGTCAATGCTTCCATCAATACTCAGAAACAGGAATATCCCGCTTTCGTCGAGGATGTCAATTCAAAATACATGGTCGCCGTCAATCCCGATGACAATACCCGCCGTATCGGTTCAAGTATTGCCCTCTTCACATGGCGCGCCGTCGAAAGCAATTATGCTGTCGACTATTACAATGTCCAGTATTTCTCAAGTACCGAAGACCTCTCCGGCAATGACCTCAAACGCAAAGCCATCTTTGATGCTTATGCCAAGGCTTCAAAACAAGACGGCTGGCAGAACGGAGTTCATTCTTATGACGAAAACGGCAAAACCATCACTTTTGACATATATTTCGGCAACGGCGAAATCCAGATCCGTGAACTCGTCAGCTCCATTAAATTCTCTGACGGTACAGAAGAAAATATTTACAACTACTACAACTTCGTATCCAAAAATGTCAGCGGTACTGAACTCCTCGCCTCCGGTCTCTCCAACCAAAGTTATATCTACTGGCAGGTAAATGCCACCGACATACTCGGTACTCAGAATAATTACGTTGAAGGGGGCGACTTCCGTATCTTCCTCGGTGATACCGAAGGTCCCGCTTTCATTGATAAAACTGTCCTCAGCTACAACCAGGAACTCGAATATGCCATTACTTCCAAAGAATTCACTATCAAAGACTTCACTTGGGGCGGCATTACCGCTGATGATGAAAAATCCGGCGTCCGTTACTATATCCTGGAAGCAAGTCCCAAAGATAAAAATCAATGGACCGAAGTTTATCACATTGACGCTCACGAACTCGATGATATTCAGAAATTCAACTTCAATATTGCCCCCGGCATTTATGATATCCGTGTGCGTCCCGTTGATGCCGCCGGCAACTACGGCACACCCTCTGACAAAATCACGATCTATGCTGTCGATAATGTCAAACCTGAATGTACTCTCACCGAAACAAAAGCTAATGCCTGGATCATCGGCGAAGGTGACTACATGCAGCAACTCGGCTGGAACTACACTTTCTCATTCAATCCGGCTGTTGACCCGACCTCAGAGAACGGAACTTTCCAGAGTACCGGCATCAATGAGTATGTCATTGATATCTATTATACTGACGTTAACGGTGCCAGAAATTCCGTTGACTGGGAACTCTGGGGCTTGACAAATGATCCGGAAACCGGTGAGTTGACCTATGTCAGAATCAATGGTGTCACTCCCAGAAACAACAAATTCGTTCCCGACAGCAAATATCAGGGTTATCAGATAAGAACCGGCAATATGACTTATTATGAACTTGATACTGCCGGCAACCCCGTTTATAACGAAGAATTTGAAAGTTTCGTTTACAACAACAGAAAATATTTTGTTTCAATCTCCGTTTCCGATAAAATCGGTAATACCACTTCCATTATTAACAAGGAACTCAATGTTTCTCCCGAAGGCGGCGGCGGTGAAGGCGGTTCTACCGGCGGTTCAGCTCCTGTCGGTGTTTTCACCGATATCAAGGAAGCTGTCGTCAAAGCAACTCACAATATCATCGAAAATACAATACCCGGAAGCGGTGAAGGTTCTTCTGAAACAACACAGCAAATCATCGGAGAAATCACCGAAGCAACTGTCACACTTTCCTGGACAGATACATTTACATCTGATAACGGTGTTTACTATCTCATGCAGGTTTCCGACAGTGCATTCTTTGACTCCAACCGCACTTATACAGTACTGATCGTTCCCAGCACTATGCCTGATGCAGATGTCTTTACTTTATACAATTCTCTTTCTGACAAATACAATAATCTCCGTATTTTTGTTGCCAATGCTTCTTCAACTACATCATCTTCGCCCTCTTCCGGCACTGAAAACGATGAAAATTCAAGCACAACTTCATCCGGCAGCTGGCGTAAAGGTTCAAATTATTATACCACAACAATTATCATGGACAATAAAAATCCGACCGTTCCTGTCGGTATGTTCGCCAACAAAAATCAGACTTACTGGCAGATCAAAGCCGTTGACGGCTCCGGTAATGAAACTGACTTTGAAGCAGTTCAGGATCTTAATTTCCAATCCGATCTCACCAATCAGAAAATTACAGAAACCCGAACCCCCGCAGCCCCGTACAATATTTCCGTTATCGCACAAATCGACAATTCACGCGAATTTATCTCGGTCAACGGTGCTGTTTTGCAAAAAAATGATGGCAATCAGGAGTTGCGTTTCGATATTTTAAACACCTCAACGCTGCTCGGTTATGACTACTTTATCGTTGAATATTCAAGCAATAACGGCGGCAACAATGGTGCTCTTGCATACTATGAAATCATTTCAGAAAATGGAATTTCAAGTCCTGTAACTCACTGCTACAATGCTTTTTTAGTAAACAACAACGGGGCAATTCTTGATGAAGGCGATTACACTTTGACTATCAAAGCTTATGACAGTACCGGCAAATATGCCCAAAGTGAAAAATACACCTTCATTCAGGATCTTACACGCCCGGTCATTCCCGAAACTTCCGTCGGTACATCTCCCAACAAAATCAATACCACTATCAAAGTCGCATTTGATAAACCCACAGATGACGATCCCCGCATTCTGACCACCGTTTCATGGCCCGCTGCTCTGGATAGATACGGTATCAAAGGATACGTTCTCTCTTACAGATGCGCCGCCATCAATAATCAATGGCAGAAAGTATATATTAACGGTACAGATCTGATCACTGAAAATTCATGCCAGATCACGCTGTTCAAAGATCAAACATACGACTTTGCCATCTATGCTATCGACAATAACGGCAACTACAGCGAAGAAACCGTTATCGAAGGTGTCTATATTTCATACAAAGATATTGACGAGGACAGTACCGGAGAAGACAATCCCGGTTACACTCCCTTCAGCACAGGTCCGATTGCAATTCACAATCAGCTTATCGGCGGCAGTGATACTTATGACAATATCTATGTATCAACCGACAATGGTATCAACAATGCTCCCGGAGAAATACAAATTTCAATTGACAATCTGCAAAAAATCTCCGGTTCCGGCAACTCCATTATCATTGATATTTATGAAGACAATGGCGGAGATATCAAAATCGGAAGTTATACCTTCAAACTCAATGCCGCTTCACAAAGCAGCGGTATTACAATCACCCATCTGCTTGAGCATTCCGGCAATAACTTGCGTTTTGAAGTCACATCCGGCAAAGCCGATTCTATAATGCAATACGATCTGTACTACAATTTCAACTGGTTTGATATTACAAATGATAATAATTCTATCATAACTTCAGATCAGGCAGATTTTGCAGAAGAAAACCAAGATAGCACTTCAAATCCGGTCAGCAAATATAATGCATTCTGGAATCCGGCACAAAATGACAGTTTGAATTATGATGTATTACCCGGCCATGAGCTTCAACTCGCAACCGATGCCCGTGTCGGATACGCAGACCCCAGCAATTTCACAAAACTGCACATTGGCGACAACGGCTTGTACACATTCAACCTCAACAAAGAATCAACTCAGACAAATTCTGCACTCAAACTTACAATTTATCAAATGCTGCCCGGAGCAACCGCTCTCAAAACAGTCAAATCCATAACTGTTGCCGCCAATAAACTTTACGGCACAATTAATGATTTGAACCTCGCTCCCGGCGATTATATCATTCAGGTAAATTCAACCGGTGCAGCCAAAGGTGCCAACGTCATTTATGACCTCACAGTCACTTCAAAAGCAGATAAATATTTCGACAATATAAATAACGAAGATGACTTATTCGTCAACAGTACGGAAGCTGATACTATTATCTCGATTACCAAAGATGATATCCAAGAAGAATACAATTTCATTTTCGGTACTCCGGACACCGCACAAACAAGTAAATTATCCGTTGCAGATTACGATTATGTCGGTATCGGCGATGCAAGTGATTTCCGCAAAATCACTGTAAGTGATGCCGGGGTGTACAATTTCGCTATCAGCAAAGCTTATTACCTTGACAAAGACAGATACGGAAGGATCTTTGGCATTGACGGTGCTTTGACTATGACAATTTACGAATTGCAGGACGGCAAAACTGCTCTTACAAAAGTCAATAGTATCACAGTCAAAGCCAAAGCTCTTGCAGGAGAACTCAGTGCATATCTCGATAAAGGTGAATATTACATCGAAGTCAAAGCATCTGCACCACAAAAAACTGCTGTCGAATATGCCGTTGTTATGGATTATGTCAACTTTGGAGCCAATGGAACCGAAACTATTTATGAAGCCGGCTATGAATATACCATCAACTCCACAGGCCTGATCTATCTTAACGACACCAACAGCAAAGAGTCTTATGAATACATCGGATTCGGCGAAAACGTAAATTATCTTGAAGTCAATCTGGAAAAAGACGGCGATTATACATTTACAGTAAACCGCAATCAGAATACCAAAGGTTCAGATTACAGTGCCCTCAAAGCAACTCTCTATACCTCCAACGCTGCCGGCACAGGCTTTACCGCCGTCAAGAGTATTACTTTGAAAAACAGTAACTATTCATCCGTATTCACATTAAACAATCTTGCAGCCGGACAGTATTTCATTGAAATCACTGCAACCGACGCGGCAAAAGGAAAATATGCAGAATATAATGTCTCTGTCAATACTGCACAGACTTATGAAACAATCCCGGACACTGTTGCAAATTATGTAAACGCCGGCACAGTTGCTGCAGATACGAAAATCGAAGTTGCTGAAGATGGTCCTAAATTCTACAAATTTGAAACCGGCAATATGACAGGCAAATACGAATTCAGCGGTGCAGTAGTCAACGTTTACACCCTCAAAACCGGTGCTGTAAACCTGACAAAAGTCAAATTGTCATCCGATACTGCATATCTTGATGCCAACACAACCTATTTTGTTGAAGTCTCCCCGGCTTCAAGTTTTGAGATTATTTCCGAAACAGTAAAAGATATTACTGACTGTGTTAAAGACAGCGATTTCTCAAATCTTACTGCAGACGAAACCATCGCTCTCAACGACGAACAAACAACAGGTGCTTTCTCCTCCTGGGTCGGCTATGGCGATCTGGAAAGCTGGAGAAAACTTGAACTTGAAAATGGCGGAAACTTCAATCTGTCTATCCTCAAAGATAACGAACAAAACGCAACAGCAATGACTGTCACCATTTACACAATGGCTGATAACGGCATTTCTCTGAAATCCGTCGGCAGTTTCACGGTTAAAGCCGGCGTCGCTGAAGCAATGAAGAATTTCCTCCTCGAAGCCGGTGATTATTACATTCAGGTAAAATCCACCACCGCTCAGGGATATTCTGACTTCACTCTCAATATCAATGGTGACGGCACAGAAGACAGTTTCACTGCCAAAGCAGATCAGGAATTCAATGATACTGCACTCACAGAATCAGTCATTTCTGACGAAGTCAAAGGCTGGGTCGGATACACCGATGAATATGATTACTACAATGTCTCTGTTGATGCCGACGGGTACTATGATTTCAACTTCAGCAACAGTGATGCCGCACAGTTGACTCTGTACATCGTCAATCCGGACAACAGCAAGTTGACTGCAATTGCAAGTTATACTGCAAAAACAAATGCAGTCGGTGATGCAATATTCCAGGACAAAAACGGCAATGGTATCCTTCTTAATGATTCAAGTCAATATATTGCAATGGTTAAATCAACCAACGCCAAAAAAGGCGGCAATTGCGACTATGATTTCAGCATATTCAATTATGAAGATGTTCAGGTCTTTGAATTTGTTATCGAAAATGGCTGCAGCGGAAAATATGAATTCAAGAACCTCGGTGCCGATGTTTCAATCAAGCAGTTCAATGAAGCGACCGGAAAACTTTTCGATGTCAAATTGACAAATGATAATATCGCCTCATTGAAAGAAGGAACATATTTCCTGACCTCTGCAACAGACATCTTCTCCGATGTGGATATCGACACTGCCAACAAGTTAATCACCATCGCATAAAATCAATAACCAACCCCAAAGGGCGGAACGTAAAAAATTCCGCCCTTGTTTTATTTTTCAATGAAATTCAACGAATATTTCCCTGCCGTCTCAAACGGTTTCAATATCAATAAAACTTCAACTGATGCACTGTCTGAACTTGATTACGACAGCGAACTCAACTTGAAAAACACTGCCGTATTGCAAATGTTCAAAGATAACGGCATCAAGACTTTGCCGCAGAATATCATTCCAAGCCCCCTGCCCCGGAAATACCGCACGACGACCAAACGGCGTGTATTTTTTGACCGCAAAAAAATCGTCCTGCATTTCGGCAAAAAGCCCGGCAATGAACTGATTGCCCTCTCGGAACTTGAACCTGACAGTCATATTGAAATTTACAGATTTCTGCAGAAATTTTTCTCCACACCGAAAAACTTCAAAGCGAGTTCCGTTCTGAACTACATTATCATCCGCGGTTCCTATTCAGAACACGCTGTAATATTTAATCTGCGGCATTTATCAGGCGATATTGTCCGTATACTCAAAACTGCTTCAAATGCCCTGACAGCGGCATTTCCTGTCGTCAAAAGCATATTTCTGTATGTGGATGAAAGCACTTCAGATTATTATCTTGAAGCGGAACGTCCCGCCAAAGGAGTTGCATTCAAAAAACTTTCCGGCTCAGATTTTCTCGCCTTGAAATTAAATGATAAAAAATTTCTCTATTCTCCGACTTCTTTCTCGCAGATAAATGAGTCTGTTCTGCCCGCATTTTATCAGAAACTTGCGGAATATCTCAAACCTGCCGGCAACGATTCCATGATGGACTTGTATTGCGGTTACGGATTGTGGTCGCTGGCATTCGGAGATGTTTTCAAAACAGTATGGGGCGTGGAACTTTCGCCGGAATCAATAGCATCGGCACGCAGCAATGCCAAATTTCACTTCAAAGAAAAAGCATTTCACTATGAAACCGGCTTTGTAACTGCGGATTATCTGCGGTCAAAAATGCCGCCTTCACGACATGAAAATGAGTGGATTTTTCTCGATCCGCCCCGCAAAGGCTGTGCAGCAGGCGTACTTGAATATCTGATTTCACGGCACCCGAAAAAGATTTTCCATTTATTCTGCGGTGCGGATGAAATCGTTCCCGCTCTCAAAATTTACGAAAACAACAACTGCAAAATCGAAGCACTGATCCCCTTTGATTTCTTCCCGGGCACAATCAATATCGAAATGCTCGCCGTCATTTCAATCTGACAGCCGCCAGCAGCCAATCTATCTGTTTCTGCGGCGTACTTGCCCCTGCACTGATGCCGACAGTTGATATACCGCTGAAATCAATCTCTTTTAAATCATCTTCATTATCAACGAGTTCAGCAGGGCATCCGCACTCTCTGGCAATCTGAACCAGGCGGCAGGAGTTTGAACTTGCAGGCGAGCCGGCAACCAATATCAAGCCGCACTCTTTTGCCAACTCACGGATTGCATTCTGCCGGGTGGATGTTGCAAAACAGATACCGTCCAAGTGCTTGATTTGAGGATATTTAGCAGAAAGCAAACACTTTATTTTCCCGACATCAGACTCCGCAAGTGTTGTCTGAGCAATAGAAATAATTTCGCCGCCGCAATCGGGCAAAGATTTTATATCATTTTCATTTTCAACGACATAAGCATATCCTGCCGGCACTCTTCCAACTGTACCGATGCATTCAGGATGAGATTTTTTGCCGATAAAGACAATACGTTTATTTCGGGAGTGAGCCTCTTCTGCTGCATTATGGTTTTTCCTTACCAATAAACAAGTTGCGTCAAAAACCCGGAGTTTTTTTGCAGCGGCCTGTTCTTCTATACTGCGGCTTACCCCGTGAGCACTGAAAACCGTCAATGAGCCGTCCGGTATATCATCGATCGAATGGACAAAAACGACATTTCTGTTTTTCAACTCATTTATAACCATAGTGTTATGAACTATTTCATGATAAACATACAGTGTCTTTCCATTACACTCTGCCAATGCTTCTTCTGTAATTTTCAAAGCTCTTCTGACTCCGCTGCACATACCGCAGCACTGAGCAATTTTTATGTTCATTTCTGCAAAATCTCCGTTTTTTTATCAAATATAATACATTTTATCACAATATTATAGTTTTTCAACTTGAAATATCAATAAAATCCAGTATTTTAAAAGTTAAACGATTTTTTTATTGCTATTCAACCGTAAACAACCAAGAGAGGCAACAAGCAATATGGAAGCTGCTGCAGCTGTACAGTCACCGGTCGGACTCGGACTGAGTTCCGGCGCGACTTATTTTCTTTATATCGGAATCATAGTTTACATTCTCGGCATTCTTTTCATCGGATACTATGCCGGACGCAAAGTCAAAGGGATAGGTGACTTTCTCGTTGCAGGACGCAGATTGCCGCTCTGGATGGCGACAGGCACACTGCTGGCGACATGGTTCGGAGCCGGTTCCAGTATGGGTGTTGCCGCAACTGTTTTTTCAAGCGGTATCGGTGCAGTGCTTGCCGATCCGTTTGGAGCATCATTGAGTCTGTTTCTGGCCGGGATTTTTATTGTCGGACTGCTCCGCAAGCTGAAATGCCTGACTGTTACTGATATTATCGAACGCAGGTTCGGCAAATGGGCTGGCATTTATGCTTCACTGTGGATGATTCCGGTTTATGTCGGCTGGCTGGGAGCTCAGGTTCTGGGTATCGGTACGATTTTGAATGTACTGCTCAACATTCCGATTCTTTACGGAGCGTTGATTGGAGCGGCGATCGTGTTGATTTACACAGTTTCCGGCGGTATGTGGGCTGTAACTCTTACAGATTTGATTCAGGTATCACTCATCATTGTCGGACTTTTCATCGTAGTTCCCAATGCAGTTTCCATGGCTGGCGGTTACGATGCAGTATTCTCTGCAGCAAATATAAAACCCGGGGAATTGAGTCTTGCCTATCAGGGCGGCGAAGGCGGTATAACTTATTATATCGGACAATGGATCATCATGGGATTCGGCTGTATGGTAGGCCAGGATCTCATCCAGCGCTCACTCTCAAGCCGCAACGAAAAAATTGCAATCTCCAGTTCAATCATCTCCTGTTTTATGTATCTTGCAATCGCCGTAGTTCCGATCACCATCGGTTTTGCGGCACGAATTGTTCTGGCAAAATACAATATTACTGTTGAATCCATGGGCGGAGAAAGTGCCCTTGAAAATCAGGTTCTTCCACGCATGGCAGTTCTGACTCTCGGAAAAATGAATCCGATTTTCCTCACACTCTTTCTCAGTGCATTGATTTCTGCAATTATGAGTTCTGCTGACAGTTCACTGCTGGCGGCATCCTCACTTTTCACCAACAACGTCATCCGTTCGATAAATCCGAGATTGTCGGATGAAAAACTTCTCATTGTCACCCGTGTAATGACAGTTGTACTGCTGGTGCTTGCGACCTATATTGCATTGAATGTACAAAGCATTTACTCTCTGATGAAAAACTGCTGGGCATCGCAGCTGGTCATTGTTTTCTGGCCGGTAATAATCGGTTTGTATTTCAAAAAGGCCGGCAAAAGCAGCTGCTGGGCGTGCATGTCTTCTGCAACTTTAGTCTGGCTGTCATACTGTTTTATCGGAGCAGTTGGAATAGAAGGAAACTTTACCGAAATCATGGGCAGTGATAAATTTGATATTATTCTGACCAATGGTGCAGTTTACGGTTTTGCAGCAGGAGTGATTGCATTCTTTGCAAGTTATCTCGGCGAACGCCTTACCGAACGCATCACAGGACGCAGCAAAGAGGACGAAGAAGTTTAATGTCCCGCATATTTTCCATCGCTGACGACAATACGGCACAGATAATCAGCGAATGTGTCAAAGTTCTGCATAACGGCGGGGTAATTCTGCTGCCGACCGAAACGGTTTACGGGCTGGTCTGCCGCTTTGAAGACAAAAATGCGGAGGAAAAAATTTATCAGTTGAAACACCGTCCATCCGAAAAAAGATTGAGTGTTTTTGTTGATGATACAGCCAAACTCGAAAAATTCGGCGTAAAATTGAATGGTCTTGCAACTGACCTTGCCAAAGAATACTGCCCGGGTGCAATAACCATTATCAGCGAAAGAAATTCCGATTCTTCTCTGGGGTTCCGCATTCCTGACCATGAATTTGTTCTGCAACTGCTCGGAGCCGTGGATTTTCCGCTTTCAAGCACCAGTGCGAACCGTTCTGGAATGCCGAATGTATTAAGCATTGATGAAGCACTTGCCGAACTTGACGGTGAAGTTGATATTGTCATTGACGGCGGCAGAATTTCTGCTGATTCGCTCGCCTCGACAGTTGTGGATACCAGAGGCACCAAAGCAGTGATTCTGCGTCAGGGTGCATTGATAATCAATGATAAATTCCTCTAATGAATTTGAATTTTTCCGTTCATGCTGTATATTATCTGCAATCTTTAAAGGTTCATGAACATGGCAGAAATGAAAAAAATCCTTATCGTCGATGATGAAATAAATACCAGAATGGCTCTGGTGCGTTACCTTCGCCGCCGCTTTGAAATTGATGAAGCAGAAAACGGCGAAGTCGCTATTCACGCCCTCAAACAGAAAGATTATGACCTGGTGCTTACCGATTTGCGTATGCCAGGTGTCGACGGGATCGGCGTTCTGGATGCCGCATTAAGCAAGGCAAATGCTCCGCAGTGTATCGTTTTCACCGCTTACGGTTCCGTGGAAAAAGCCGTTGAAGCCGTCAAAAAAGGTGCATTTGATTTCATGACCAAACCGGTCAAACTGGATAAACTTGAAGCCGTTATCAACAAGGCTCTCGAAAATATCGAAAATCATGCCGCTGAACCGGCCCAAAAAACTTCACGCAAATCCGCCAATCTCTGCCGCTCCGAAGCAATGCAGAAATTATACGACGTCATCGAAACCGTCGCTCCCAGCCGCTCAACAGTCCTCATTACCGGTGAAAGCGGCAGCGGCAAGGAAGTTGCCGCAAAAATGCTGCACAAAATGTCCGGCCGCAAAGGTCTTTTCGTTGCAGTTCATTGTGCAGCACTGCCGGAAAATCTGCTTGAAAGCGAACTTTTCGGACATGAAAAAGGTGCATTTACAGGGGCATTGGACCAACGCAAAGGACGTTTTGAACTTTCTGACGGCGGAACTCTTTTTCTGGATGAAATCGGTGAGATACCGCTCTCAACACAAGTCAAACTTTTGCGTGTGCTTGAGACAAGAACCTTTGAACGCATCGGCTCCTCCGATCCCATCCAATGCGACATCCGTTTGCTGGCGGCAACCAACAAAGATTTGAAAAAAATGGTCGATGAAGGAACTTTCCGTGAAGACCTTTATTACCGTTTGAATGTAGTCAATCTGGAAATTCCGCCTTTGCGTGAACACGCAGAGGATATTGAACATCTTGCCAATGAATTTGCCGCAGAATTCGCCAGTGAAAACGGCAAAACAGTTCCCGTATTCACCCCGGAAGCAATGCAGAAACTCAAAAAATACAACTTTCCCGGCAATATCCGTGAACTCCGGAACTGCATTGAACGGTTGATTGTTTTCAACAAAACTCCTGAAATCACCGAAGATGATCTTCCCGAAAATATCCGTAATTACACTCCGGTATTTCAGGAAATAAAACTTTTGCAAAATCAGGAGCAGAAACAACTCGGCTCTGACAATATAAATGAACAGGAACACGCATTGATACTGAAAGTGCTTGAAGAATGCGGCAACAACCGCACTCTTGCAGCTGAAAAACTCGGTATCAGTCGCCGCACTTTGCAGCGCCGCTTGAAGGATTACGGTATAAATGAATAATCTTCTCCGACAATTTCCCGCCAACGATCAGATTTATACAACAGATTTCACCGTCAGATACAGCGAAGTCAATCAGTTCGGCATTATCAAACTGCAGGCGATTTTTGACTATCTCCAGCAAATTGCCGCCGCCCATGCCAACAGTCTCGGTTTCGGGATGAACGATTTGTATGCAAAAGGCATGATCTGGGTCCTGTCAAAAATGAGTATCAAAATCATGGGCAGTTTCTCGCCTGAACAGCAAATAACTGCCTGTACTTATCCAAGCGGTGTCGAAAAAATCTTTTTCCGCCGTGAATTTGAAATCCATGACAGCCAAAGCGGTGAAGTTCTGCTGCAGGCATCAAGTTACTGGCTGCTGCTGGACGCCAAAAAACTCCGGCCCCTCCGCCGTGATGTGCTGGCAGGTCTGCAGCTGGAAAATCCTGAACTTCCAATTTTCATTCCGCAATTCCCCCCTCCGTCAGCAGACCTGAATGAACCGGAGGAAATTTTTGAATATCCGGTCAGATTCTCGCAAATGGACATCAATCAGCACATGAATAACGCTCAATATGCAGCAATGGCTGAAGATGCGATTTATGAAAAATTGCAGCAGAAATTCACCTTCAATGAAGTTAATGCAGCCTTTTTGCAGGCTCAAAAATATCCCGACCGCATGGTCTGCAGTCTTGCGGTGAACAGTGATGATTATTTCTCTCTGAAGGCGGTCAACTGCGAAAAAAACAATGCCGCTTTCAATATCTTCGGCAAATTGAAACTTTTTTGAGAAAAAAATAGCCGCAGTTAATTTGCATTTTCCATGATTTGAGTGTATATTTTCTGCAAAAATATATAAAATCTCAAAAGGAATAACAAAATATGAAAATTTCCAGCAGTTTGGAAGATTATATTGAAATAATCTCCGAAATCATTGAGGAAAACGGTCATGCACATACCAAAGATATTGCCGACCGTCTCGGAGTGAAAATGCCGTCTGCTACCAAAGCACTTCAGAATTTAAGCGAAAAAAAACTGATCGTTTATCAACCTCACTCCCCCGTTGAACTGACTCCCGAAGGTGCCGCCATCGGGGCTGTCATCCGCCGCCGCCACCGCAGTCTGAAAAAATTCTTCGTCAATATAATCCGTCTTGATGAAGATCACGCCAACCGGGTAGCTTGCGAAATCGAACACATCATCGGCGAAAAAACCACTTCCAGACTTGCTTTTCTGGCTGAAACCATTGCCGATGATCCGTCATGCGAAAAACTCCGCAAGGTAATCGATGAAAAAATGCCGTGTATCGGCTTGGACAATAACAGCATACCCGTAGCTCTCTCTGAACTCGAAGTCGGCGAAAGTGCAGTTATCGACAGCATCTCCGGCAAACTCAACGGTATCCGCAAATTTGCCGACCTCGGTCTTATCCGCGGCACAATGCTGACCCTTGAGGGACACGCCCCCTTCGGCGATCTGCTCCGCATCCGTGTCATGGGCAGCAGCCTCTCCATCCGGGAGAAAGAAGCAAAACATATCATGGTCAAAAAAACATTCATGCTTAATAATTAAGGTCATGTTGAAATGATAAAAAATACAGTCAACACCTTCCGCAAAATGAAAGCCGAAGGAAACAAAATCGTAATGATAACTTCTTATGATGCCGTCACCGCAAAAATCGCATACGAAGCCGGTGCAGACCTGCTTCTGGTCGGAGACTCCATGGCCAATGCCATCCTCGGTTATTCCAATACTATCGCTCTGAGCCTCGAAGAATCAATGTTTCATGTTCAGGCTGTCCGCCGCGGTGCCCCCGATGCTTTTGTCGTCGCTGATATGCCGTTCATGACCTTCCAGAATTCCATGGAAAAAGCCATTGACAACGCCGCCATGTATCTGCAAAAATGCGGCGCTGATGCCGTAAAAATCGAAGGCGGTCTCTCCATCCTCCCCGTTATGCAGAAAATGGTCGAATGCGGCATTCCCGTCATGGCTCATATCGGACTGCTCCCGCAGAAAGTCCTTACCTCCGGCGGTTATAAATTGAGCGGAAAAACCGAAGAGGATGCAAAAAGACTGCTTGAAGAAGCCATCGCAGTTCAGCAGGCGGGTGCTTTTTCCGTCGTCCTTGAATGTATGCCGGAAAATATCGGCAGAATGATTTCAGAAAATATCGAAATCCCGACTATCGGTATCGGCGGCGGCAAATTCTGTGACGGACAGGTTCAGGTTCTGACCGACGTTCTCGGAATCGGAGATTTCCTCCCCAAACACGCTAAACGCTATGCCGAATGCGGTTCAATAATGCGTGAAGCAATCAAAAATTATGTCAATGATGTGAAAAACGGCAATTTCCCTGAAGAAAAAAACTGTTTCTGATATGAAAAATAAAACTCTCAAAAACGGCTTTTCCATCCCCCTGCTCGGTCTCGGAACATGGGGCTTCGGCGGCAGGGAATTTCACGATCCGGAAAATAATGATGTCCGTCAGATAGAAGCCATCGAAAATGCAATGACCAGCGGCATTACATGGATCGATACTGCGGAATATTATGCAGACGGCTATGCTGAAACTCTGGTCGGAACTGCTCTTAAAGGGGCAAAACGTGACAGTTATCAGCTATGCTCTAAAGTCTGGAAAAACCACCTCCGCCGCGATGATGTCTGGCGGGCGGCGGAAAATTCCCTCAACCGGCTAAAAACTGACCACTTTGATTTATATTTGTACCATCAAATCGACGAAAGCGTACCGCTTGAAGAAACTCTCAACGCAATGAATGAACTTGTTCAGCAGAAAATTGCTGAATATATCGGCGTCAGCAACTTCAATACAAAACGCCTTGAACGTGCCATGCAGATTTCAGAAGCTCCGATCGTTGTCAATCAGGTCGAATACAGTCTGGTCTGCCGTGAGCCGGAAAAAGAATTACTCCCTTTCTGTCAGGAAAATGATGTTATTCTGCAGGCATGGCGTCCTCTGCAATACCTGAAAAACTGCCCGCTGACTGACCGGCTCTGTGAAAAATATTCCATCTCGCTTCAACAGCTCGCCATTGCATGGCTCGTCGCTCAAAACAGCGTCACAACCATCAGTGCTTCGCAAAATTGGAATCATCAATGGGACAATATCTCTGCTGTAAATCTGCAGCTCGACGGAGACGATATTGAACTCTTGCGTCGGGAATACCCCGATCAGCGTGAAATTTCCAGAGTTCCCCTCAAATAAATTACGCTGTGTACTAAACGCAGACTGATTTTTTATTGCAAAAAGGACTGCTGCTTACTTTTTTGAGTTTTTGCAACAGCCCCCTGATTTTCCTGTTTTTCATTATTGTCTGAAATTTTGTGAAACATAAAGATACTTGACAAAAGTGCATCTGACCTTTATTTTTTAACAGTAGCAACAAAAAAGTAAAGAATTTATCAAATGTACAATAAGTTTAACATCAAAATATCAATTTGTCAAGCGGAAAAAGTTTTTTATTATATAAAATTCGTATTTATTGATACTTGAATTATATTATTCATCACCTTTTAAATAATGTGTTTTACAATCAAATGGAGGTGTTTATGAAAAAAAACACTTCAACGTAAATTTATTCCGGATTATCTGCAAAAAACACAAGATAAACCGTCCCCGCTTTCTCTCATCTGATATTTTCACAAAATTTCGGACAATAACAACAAATAATAAAACAATTTATTTGATTTTTATTATTTCTATGCTATAATAATGTTATTAACTTCCGATAAGATTTATTATAGGAAGTTGCAAAATGTAAAATTAAACTCAAAAAGGAGGATTAAAAAAAATATTGCAATACGAGGATTCGAGAGAATGAGCAGGGAAATAAATAGATAATAAATCTTATAGGATGTAAAAAATGCAATCGAACGATACAAAAGTGTCAATAATTGTTCCGGTTTTTAATGCAGAAAAATACTTAAAAAACTGTCTGGAAAGTTTAGTCCATCAAACATTAAAAGATATAGAAATAATTTGCATAAATGACGGGTCCACTGATAAATCCGAAACAATTTTATCTGAATATGCAAACATTGATACAAGAATAAAAATCATATCTCAAAAAAATCAAAAACAAGGTGCCGCCCGCAATCGCGGATTGGAAAACGCCTGTGGCAAATATACAGTTTTTGTTGACGCTGATGATTATATTGACATTGATTATTGTGAGAAAATGTACAATATTGCGGAAAAATACAATGCGGATATTGTCAGCACAAATTTATTGAAACACAAAAAGAAATACAACAGATATAATGTATCATATAAAGAAATAAAAGAAGCCGTCGGAACAGTTGATAAAATTAATATTTGCAAAGACAATAAACAAAGATTTTTCAATGTAACAAACAAAATTTTCAAGAATGATTTTTTGCAAAAAAATAATATTTTATTTGCGGAAAACTGTTATGTTGAAGATGTAATGTTCATGGCAAAAACAATTTACGCCGCCAATAAAATAATTTCATGTCCCAATACAACATATCACTACATTACCAATACTTCATCTACAGTTAAATCCAAAACTGCAGCAGAAAAGAAAAAACAGGATCATGTTGCTGCATATACCGAATTACAAATATTTGCAAAAGAAAAAAATATAACATTACCGGAAAGATTAAACTATATTGAAAGTTATTTTGAATCTCCTTTCATAAAAACTTACAAAGGAACTTTTAAAACCAAAAAATTACTTTTCGGATTAATTCCGGTAAAAATAAAATATACAGAAAGATATTGAAGATGCAAAGACCAATTATTATTGCAGAAATCGGATGTAATCACAAAGGTGATATAGAAATTGCTCATCAAATGATTAAATTGTTGGGTACTTTTAAGTTGTTAAATGAAAATTCCAGTATTGATATTGTAAAGTTCCAGAAAAGAACTAATAAAGAACTTTTAACTCATGAACAATATAATGCACCGCACCCTAATCCGGCTAACAGTTATGGAGCGACCTACGGAGCACACAGAGAATTCCTGGAATTTGATTTAGAACAAAACAGACAACTGAAAGAATGGTGTGAAGAAGAAGGTTTAATATATTCTACTTCTACTTGGGACTTAACTGCAGCAAAAGAAATAGTGTCTCTGACCCCTGAACTGATTAAAGTTCCTTCTGCAAGTAATTTAAATTTCCCAATGCTTGAATACTTAAGAGACAATTATTCTGGCGAAATTCACCTTTCTTTCGGAATGACAACACAAGTAGAAGAAAGACAAATTGTGAACTTCTTCAAAGAAAAAGACAGAGCAAAAGATTTAGTAATTTATTCTTGTACATCCGGCTATCCTGTACCTTTTGAAGACATTTGTTTGAAAGAGATTGTAAGAATTAAAGAAGCTTATGGAAACGAAGTAAAAGGAATAGGTTTTTCAGGTCACCATTTGGGGATTGCCGTAGATATTGCAGCTTTGGCTCTGGGGGCTACATATTTTGAACGGCATTTCACTTTGGACAGGACATGGAAAGGTACTGACCATGCAGCATCTCTTGAACCGCAAGGGCTGCAAAAACTTGCACGGGATTTAAGACAAACTGCCAAAGCTTTGGAATACAAACCAAAAGAAATTCTTGATATTGAAGCTGTGCAAAGAAAAAAATTAAAACGTGAGTTTGAATTAACAGAGTAACTGTTTTTATAAAAATGTATTATGTTTAAAATACTTAAAAATCATATTTTCAACGCTGGCAATAAGCATTTTTACAGAGAAATTAACAATGCGGTAAAAGAACATTGGAACTGCGGGACCGACAGAGCAACATTGATTAAATTAGCCTTATTTTGTGCTGATTCAGTGTATTTATGGAATACGATTTCTCCGGAAATATGGTTGATTTTCATCTCTTGTCTGGTAGAGGAAAAAAAGACGGATGAAGCAAAAATAATGCTTAAAAGGCTGATTGGCTTTAATGGGATTCAAAAATGTCCTGTTGAACTTTATTTATTATGTTCTTCATTTGCTAATTCTATAGGCATTACATCACCATCAATTGAAAAATCAGCGTATTATTATGATGAATTTTATAAAAAAGAAAAGTTAGATACCTTTAAAAAATATTTAAAAGGTAAATCTATAGCTGTTGTTGGAGGCAGTCCTTGTGAAATAGGAAAAAATAAAGGGCAGGAAATTGATTCTCATGATATAATTATCCGTTTCAATAATTATCCTCAAGAAGAAAAATACCATTGTGATTACGGTAAAAAAACAAATATATGGGTAAGACAGTCTTCAAAAGATACTGTCAATAAAAAAGATTTATCCATTTATGATTATGTAATTTGGGCTGATGATTTTACATCTTTTAACATTAAGTCAAAAGAAATTTTAGATGTAATCGGAGACTATTTTGAAAAATATAATGATAAACTTTTAACAATAGAGAAAGATTATTATAATAAACTGCGAAAAGAATCTAACATTTTACGTCCGACTTCCGGAGCGATAATATTTTATTACTTAAAAGAGATTTTGGGGGATTTAAAGGATGTTGACGCTTACGGCTTTGCATTTTTATCCAATGATATAAATGATAATAAACATTTCTTCGATAAACTATGTAAAATTTCAAAAATACACGATTTTTTCCAAGAAACACCATTTTTACATGATTTTTATTATTCAAATAAGGAAATATAAAATATTATGAATAAAATATCAGTTAGAATTATTAGTTGTTTAATACCATATAAAAAATGGCGGAAAAAATTCCGGGCACATTTTGAAAAAAATAATATAAATGTGACTAACATTTCGCTGATTGAACTTTTTTTACAACAATTCGATCAAGCTCACTCTTTTAATCGTTATGACACAATTGTCAGATTGCTTGCAATTGAAAATTATTATGGATTAAATAATTGTGGTTGGAATTTATATTGTAAAATGCAAGATTCAAGAAAATTTAAAGGTTATTCTATTGAATCTAAAGAAAATTTTATAAAATTAATAAAATCTTGGGAAGAAAATGGTTATGATGTAAACAGTTCAATCATAGTAAATAGTAAAATAAAATTATGGGATGGCTCTCATCGTTTAGCATTAGCATTATTTCATAATATAAAAAAACTTTCACTTTCAATAAACGATATTAGCGATACACATTTTTATGGTATCGAATGGTTTTATGAAAATGATTTTACTTTAAAAGAAATTAATATAATTGAATCTCGTTTAGAAAAATTGCTTAAAGAATACAATAAAGGAGTTTATATCAGCTGCATTTTATGGGCTCCAATGGCTGAATATTTTGAAGAAGTTACAGAAAAAATTAATTCAATATTTCCTGTTTCAAATGTTAAAGATATAAGCTTTTCTAATGATACTTATACAAGAATGGTTAGAGGTATATATAAGATTGATGATATTGCAGATTGGAAGATAGAAAAAAAAATTGAATACATGCAAAACTATCCTTTAAAAAAAATTAGATTTCTAAATATTTTTGTAGAATATCCAATTTTTAGATTTAAGCAAAGCAATTTTAACACAATTTTAGTTCAAGGAGAAATATTAAAAAGAATTTTCAGGAATTGCTATAAAGACAAAATCAATAATTATTTCTATGATATCCTTGTTCATACAGCTGATAATACAGTACAAACTGAATATATTAACAAGCTTTATAATGTTGATTTAAAATTGGAAAAATATTTCAATATAATTAAAAATTATGATTATATGATTATAAAATATGAAACTGAAAATATGACTAAGGATTTTCCAAAAACATTCCCTTTTTCAAAAGATATTGACATATTGTGCAATAAAAAAGATTTTTCTATTTTAGTGAAAAAAACAGAAGAGTTTTTAAAAAACATATTATTGGACAACTACCATATAAACAATATTAAAATTGATGATTATCACACAAAAGTTAGAGTTGAATTAAATGGCTTTTTAATCTATTCTTTTGACATTTCTTCTTATTATTATGGTTTGAATGAAACTTTTTTAAATACCAGTTTAAAACGAAAAGAACATAATAATATTTGTTTTATCCCAAAAATAGAAGATGAACTAATATTCCGCTTGGTTGAATATTTAAAATTTCCAACCAAAAAACAGCATTATGAATATATTTTAAATAATATAAAATTTTTTGAATATAACAAAACAAAACTATTTCTCACAGATTATTTTTATAAATTATATAAACAAAAATTGGCAGATAATTTACAAGGAGCAAAATGACTAACATCGCATTTATACCGGTTAGAGGCGGAAGCAAATCAATACCTCTTAAAAATATAAAAATTTTATCAGGAAAACCTCTTGTTTATTGGACAGCAAAAGCTGCTAATGATGCAAATTGTATTGATAAAGTTATTATTGCTACTGACAATGAAAATATTAAACAAGTTGTCAAAAACTTTGACTTACCCAAAGTTCAAGTCTATGATAGAGATTCAGAAAACGCTCAGGATGCATCTTCTACTGAGAGTGTTATGCTTGAATATATAAAAAAATCAGGGTTAAATGATGATGATAAATTCTTTTTAATTCAAGCAACTTCTCCTTTACTAAAAGCTAAACATATTGATGAAATGTATGAAAAATATGTTAATGATAATGCAGACTCTGCATTATCTTGTGTTAGAACAAAAAGGTTTTTCTGGACAGAAAAAGGCGAAGCTTTGAATTATGACTATAAAAACAGACCAAGAAGACAAGATTTTGACGGTTTAATGATGGAAAATGGTGCTTGCTATATAAATTCTGTTTCAAATATTATTAGAGACAATAATCGCTTATCAGGAAAAATATCGGTTTATGAAATGCCGGAATATACATCCGTTGAAATTGACGAACCTGACGATTTCCTTTTAATTGAAAAATTAATGGAGAAACATAAAGATGGCTAAAATAAAACTTTTTGCTACAGACGTAGATGGAACAATGACAGATGGCTGTATGTATTATGCAGAAAACGGTATTGAATTGAAAAAATTTAATTTCCAAGACGGAATGGGTTTTAAAATTCTTCGTGATGCGGGGATTAAAACTGCAATAATCACTTCTGAAAATACTGCAATTGTTAAAAAACGCGCAGACAAGCTCAAAGTTGACTATCTTTCTATGGGTAATTGGGATAAACTAGGTTTTGTTAAAAATATATGCTCAGAATTAAATATTTCTCTGCAAGATGTTGCATATATTGGCGATGATATTAATGACATTGAGCTTTTGAATGCTGTAAAATACAAAGCTTGCCCTGAGAACGCTGTCAAAAAAGTCAAAAATATTAAGGGTATAAAAAAACTTAAACATAAAGGTGGAAACGGTGCTGTTAGAGAATTTATTGAATTTTTACTAAAATAGTTACGAGGAAAGTATGAAAAGAAATATATTAAAAAAAATATTTTTTATTGAGGAAGATACAATCCATAAAATTATTTATATTTTAGGGATAAAAATCCGAATAAGAAAACACAGCAAAAGATCAGCACGCATCTCCGATTGTGCCGCAAGGGAAATTTATTCCGCAATAGAGGTATCAAAACTTCATTCAAAAGTATTTCCGCCTTTCAAACATTGCAACATTGATCAAAATGTAACAATTATCGGATGCGGTCCTACAGTACAATTTTACAATAATGAAGCAGATTATATAAACATAGCATTGAATAAAGCTATTTTATTGGATAATATTAATTTTAAATACAGTTTTGCTTTCGACGGGGAACTGCAAGAAACCTGTCCGGGATATATCGATATCATAAAAAACAAAAAATATATAAAATTCATAGGAAAATTTTTACATCCGGATATCAAAAAAAATTTTCCTGAAATAAAACATGCCGAACAATACAAAATTTACAGATATTACGCTGCCAAAAGACACGGGTTTCCAAATCTCAGAAAATTTGAAGATGAATTACATACCGATATTTCGACATATCCGCTTGCAGATTTTTATTCTATATCGTTTGCCGCATTACAATTTGCCTTATATACTTACCCTGATAAAATTTACTTAGTAGGATTGGATACGGCACAAACCGGGAATTTTTTTAATGCAGATGGAGTATGCAGATATCTTGATAAAAAAATGCTCAAAGGGTACAAGATATTTAAAGAATTTGCCGCCATTCACTATCCTGAAACAGAAATAATCTCTATCAACCCCGTAGGACTGAAAGGTATTTTTTCAGATATGTATACTCGCAGTTATGCAGAAAAATATTCTGAATTGAATATCCCCGAAGATAAAATTATCAAAACCAATTAAATATTATGCCGGATCCCTGTAAAAATATTTTTTTAACAAACATAAAAAAAAGACACTTAACTTGTATGACATTTTCACAAAATTTCGGACAATAACAAGAAACTAAATAAATCAGACAGAAAAACGCACGTGAATAACGTCACCGTCCTGCATGATATATTCTTTTCCTTCTATACGGAGTTTTCCGGCTTCTTTGGCTTTATTCCAACCGCCGTTGGCAACCATATCGTCATATGAAACGGTTTCCATACGGATAAAACCGCGGCACAAATCGGTATGAATTTTGCCTGCAGCCTGAGGTGCAGGAGTTCCTTTTTCTACAGTCCATGCCTTTGATTCCATGGGGCCTGCGGTAAAGAAAGTAATATAATTGAGCAATCTGTATCCGGTACGGATGACTTTGGTAAGACCGGTTTCTTTAATACCGAGTTCTTCCATAAACATAGCACATTCCTCTTCGTCGAGCTGGCTTAATTCTTCTTCAAGTTTTGCACAGACAGGAACAACCTCAAGTCCATGAGTTGCAGCATATTCGCAAAGTTTCTGAGCCTCCGGATTGGAGGAGAAATTTTTGAAAGTTTCTTCATCACAGTTGGCACAGATAAAAGAAGGCATGGTTGAAATCAGACCGTAAGATTTGACTTTTTCCATAACTTTCGGGTCTTCACGGTCAAATTCAGGCAACCGGCCATTGGAAAGATTTTCAATAAAGCCTTTTATCAGATCAGTTTCAAATTTCACTTCAGGATCAACACAGCGGGCAGACTTTTTGCTCTTTTCAAGGCGTTTCTCCAGCATATCCAAGTCTGCGAGCATCAACTCAGTCATAATGACTTCCAAGTCGTTGACGGGATTTATAGTTCCTTCAACATGAACGACATCGGGATCTTTAAAAACGCGTACGACATGAGCCACAGCATCAACATTGCGGATATGCCCCAAAAACTGATTACCGAGCCCCTGCCCTTCGCTTGCACCTTTCACAAGTCCCGCAATATCAATGAATTTCAACGATGAAGGAACAATTCTGCCGGACTTTTCAAGTTCAGCAAGCACCTTCAGGCGTTCATCAGGAACAGCAACGATACCGGTATTAGGTTCAATAGTACAGAACGGAAAGTTGGCAGCTTCTGCTCCGCCTTTGCAGAGAGCATTAAAAAGAGTTGATTTGCCGACATTCGGCAAACCTACGAAACCACATGAAAAACTCATAGTCAGAAATCCTTTGTAATAAAACAGTTAGCAAAACAAAACCGTGCAATGTCATTTACAGCACTGCACGGTTGAATTTTCAACGGGACATATCAGTATCTGTCTGTCACCATATCTTCTGAATCGTAGAAGAAATTGCCCCAGTTATGTTCAGCATCAAACACCCACGGGCTGTCTTTGAATGCCATCGGACCATACCCCCATCCGGTGTCATATTTGTTGTCAGTGCAGCCGGGAAGAGGAATCAGAAAAGTCACAACATCCGCAACACCAACGACTACGCGTGCTACTGTAAAGAAAACACCATAGAAAACACCGGCAGTGATACCTGCAACATTCCCCTGTTCCTGAGCGGTATCGACCGGACGGATCAACAGTTCGCACGGACCGAAAGCGATGTTTGCAACGCCTCTGCCGAGTTTCTCAATAGGATTACCGGCCTGAAGTGCGGGTGCACTGAAAAGAACACTGCAAAGAAGCAGTCCTGCCAAAATTTGTTTGAATCGCATTATTTTTTATCCTTTTTTTGTTAATAAAAACTCTTCAAATAAAATTACACAATACAAATATAATCACATTATTGTAAAAAAGCAAGATTTTTTTGAAAATATTTTTGATTTTTGTTACTTTTCGGGGTACAGTATGTAAAGTGCAATTATTTATTCTATTTTTGGAAAGGTATTTTTTATGCAAAATGATACATCAAGATTCAAGGATCTGACATTGCTCAAACATTCAGAGCATAATTATCCCAAATCTCCCGATGAAGCCCATCTTGAGAGTTTTCAGAATAAATTCCCGGACAGAGATTATGTAATTACTTTTGACTGTCCGGAATATACCAGTCTGTGTCCCGTCACCGGTCAACCTGATTTCGGTCACATAATCATCCGTTACATCCCGGACAAGAAATGTATTGAAAGCAAATCTCTCAAACTTTTTCTCTACTCATTCCGTAACACCAATACATTTCATGAAGAATCAGTAAATCACATCCTTGATGCTGTCGTCAAAGAGTGTTCCCCCCGCAAAGCCGAAGTCACCGGGCTTTTCAGACCCCGCGGCGGTATTGCGATCAACGTTAAAGCAACTTTCGGAGGAAAGATAGATGAATAACAAATTTTTCTGGATTGAAGACGGCTCTGTAAGTTCACCCGCCGGCTTCAAAGCCGCCGGAGTAACTGCCGGTTTCAAAAAAAGCGGTGCCGCTGACTGTGCAATGATTTATTCTGAATTGCCCTGCAATGCAGCAGGTGCTTTCACTTCATGCGTTTTTGCCGCCGCTCCCGTCCGTGTCTGTCAGGAACAGCTTGCCAAACATACCCCGATCCACGCCTGCTTCATCAACAGCGGCAATGCCAACGCCTGTACCGGCGAAAACGGTATGGCAAATGCACGCAAAACTTGTGAAATGGTTGCAGAAGCCCTCAATATTTCTGCAGATTCAGTTCTCGTATCAAGTACCGGCCGTATCGGCGTGCAAATGCCTATGGAAGTTGTCCGAAAAGGCGTAACTCTTTCTGCTGCTGCACTCTCTGACAAAGGCGGCATCGATGCATCAAAAGCCATTATGACCACCGATACCGTCAACAAAAGTGTCGCTCTTGAACTTGAACTCCCCGAAGGCAAAGTCCGTATCGGTGCCATGACCAAAGGTGCAGGCATGATCGATCCCGCCATGAAAGTCCTCCATGCCACCATGCTTTGCTACATTACCACTGACGCAGATGTTCAAAATGCTGATTTACAGAAAGTTATGAATAAAGGAATCGAAAGTTCATTCAACCGTATCACCATTGACGGCGATATGAGTACCAATGATACCACAATCCTGCTCGCCAACGGAGCAAGCGGTGTCAAAATCGCTTACGGAACAGAATCTTTTGAAATTTTTGCCAATGCAGTGCTCGAAGTAATGCAAGCTCTTGCCCGCAAAATGGTTATGGACGGTGAAGGTGCAACAAAATTCATCGAAATCAAAATTGCCAATGCAAAAAATTACGACGATGCCAAAAAACTTGCCGAAGCAGTCGCAAATTCCCTGCTCTGCAAAACCGCATGGTTCGGCTGTGACCCCAACTGGGGACGCGTTGTTGCTGCTCTCGGTTATGCAAAAGTCGATTTTGATCCCGATCTTGTAAATATTTTCTACGACGGAATCCCGGTTGTCCGCGACGGCGGAGATGCAGGAACTCCGGAGGAAGACCTTGCAGGTGTCATGCATCAGCGTGAATTTACCATTCTCTGCGATATGAATGCAGGTGATGCAGATTACTGGGTCTGGACCAGCGATGTCTCCTATGAATATGTCAAAATCAATGCTGACTATCATACTTGATGCCCCGAAATTACAGAATTTTATAAAAACTTAACATACAGGAAATTTTATTATGAAAAGAAATGAAATCAAGGTTCTGGTCATTACCGGATTCGGTCTCAACTGCGAAAAAGAAACTGCCGCCGCCTGCCGCCTTGTCGGTGCCCAGGCTGAATTGGTACATCTTACCGATCTTTTGAACGGCACAAAAACTCTCGACGAATATCAGATGCTGACATTTATCGGCGGCTTCAGTTTCGGCGACCATCTCGGTTCCGGTACTGTTTTTGCCAACCGTGTCAAATTCAATCTCAAAGATCAGCTGGAAAAATTCATTGCCGACGGCAAACTTATCATCGGCATCTGCAACGGTTTCCAGACTTTGACCCGTCTCGGACTTGTTCCCGCCCTCAACGGCAACTATTTTGAACAGGAATGTGCATTGGCACACAATGACAGCGGACTTTTCCGTGATGACTGGTGCGTCCTCAAAGCCGAATCCGCAAGCCCCTGCATCTTTACCAAAGGCATTGACAAAGTCCGTCTGCCTCTGCGTCACGGCGAAGGCAAATTTGTTGCAACTCCGGAAATCCTCGCCGAAATCGAAGCAAAAAATCTCGTCGCTGTTCGCTATGTCGATGCTGACGGTAAACCTGCAACTGAATTTCCCGCCAATCCCAACGGCTCACTCAATTCAATTGCCGGTATCTGTGACGAAACCGGCCGTATTTTCGGCCTGATGCCGCATCCTGAAGCATTTTTGTCCCCCTTCAACTCTCCGAGTTGGACCGCCGACAAAATCAACGGCCCGCTGCCCGCAGAAGGTGAAGGTGTCGTATTCTTCAGAAATGCAATCGATTACATTGAAGCAAATCTTTAATAATCCAAAGAAAGTGTGTTTGAAATGCTGCTTTTTCTCCTCGGTTTGGTAATACTTGTCGTCGGTTATTTCACTTACGGCAAGTTTGTTGAAAAAATTCTCGCTCCAACCGACAATCCGACTCCCGCTGTCCGTATGCATGACGGCGTGGATTTTGTTGAATTGCCGCATTGGAAAAATATGTTGATCCAGCTCCTCAATATTGCCGGTATCGGACCGGTGATCGGAGTTATTCTGGGTATTAAATTCGGTGCGATAGTCTTTATTATCCTGCCCATCGGCAATATTATCGGGGGTGCAGTGCACGACTTTCTCGCCGGAATTATTTCCATCCGCAACAACGGCTGCAATCTGCCGAAAATTGTGGAAGACAACCTCGGCAAACATTATGCAAGATTTTTCAATGCCTTCATGAGTCTGCTGCTGCTGCTGGTTGTTGCAGTATTCATCAACGTTCCTGCTGCACTTTTCAAGCCTCTTTTAAAAAATATTGATGTTGAACCGAATACAATTTTCTGGATTGCAGTAACAATTATCTTTATTTATTACATTATTGCAACATTGTTTCCGGTTGACAAGATTATCGGCTCAATCTACCCGATTTTCGGAGCGATTCTCATCATCAGTTCTTTTGCAATTTTTATAGCACTGATGATCAAAGGAATTCAAGCACCTGAAATATTAACAGAAGGCATGGCTTTCAAACTGGGTAAATTTACTGAAGCAAACAATAATCCGATTCTGCCGGTGCTTTTTGTGACGATTGCCTGCGGTATTATTTCCGGATTTCATGCAACTCAGTCGCCGATTATCGCCCGCACCATGAAAACTGAACGTGAAGCACGCTCTTCCTTCTATGGAATGATGGTTCTTGAAGGTATTATCGGCATGATCTGGGCAGGAGCAGGCATGGCGATTTACAATCTTTTTCCGCATTATATGCTCAAGGCTCCGGCATTGGTACTCAATGATATTACCACCTACTTCCTCGGTTCAATTATCGGCGGAGTAACAGTTATCGGTGTTATTATCCTTGCGATCACTTCAGGTGATACAGCGATGAGAAGTCTTCGTTTGAGTGTAGCAGAAACCTTTAAAATCAGTCAGAAAAGTCTCCGCAACCGTATTCTGCTGTGCCTGCCGCTCATTGCGATCGTTTTCGGTCTTTTGTACTGGTCAAATCAGGATGCCAAAAGTTTCAATATCCTCTGGAACTATTTCTCCTGGGCAAACCAGATTCTTGCCGCAACGACTCTGTTGGCAGCAACAGTATGGCTTATCAGAGAAAAAAAATTCTTCTGGATTGCGGCTGTTCCCGGAGTTTTTATGACATTCATTATTTTCTGTTATATCCTCTGGACCGATAAAAGCAAAAACGGTCCGCTCGGATTCGGTCTTGATTTGAATATTGCCTATGTCCTGAGTACAATAATTTCAATAGGCATCGTTGCATATCTCATTATCAGAAATAAATGTAAATGTTCTGCAACTGACGACAAATAATATTGTCTGAAAAAATTTATTCATACAAAAAAATGGGGCTGTTGCAAAACCTAAAAAAGTTTGCGATGCCCTTAATTTTTTATTGTTAAATCAAGACAGAATATAATGGTTTATTTTGCTATGCGGGAGTTTAAATTTTTCGCTGTGTACTAAACGTAGACTGATTTTTTATTACAAGGGGGCTTACGCCGCCCCCTTGTATCCCCGGCGCCGGGTACGACCCGGTGCGATATTACGCTGGCGCGT
>JAFVUZ010000170.1 GCA_017502435.1 Lentisphaeria bacterium | reverse complement strand
TGAGTTCTGCCGGAATCGTGCCGTAAAAATGCCGTAATTTCTACTGCAATGAGCATGTTTTTGCAGCATTTTACAACATATAACAAAAAATCCGCAAAAGTCATAAACTCTTACGGATCAATGTTTAATTTGGTACACCCGACGAGATTCGAACTCACGACCTTCTGCTCCGGAGGCAGACGCTCTATCCAACTGAGCTACGGGTGCACTTCTATGATAATATAATCCATTTTCCGCTTTTGTAAAGAGTTTTATTCGTTTTTTTACGTTTTTTTTGATTTTTTATAAAAAGATATGATTTATGATGTTGAAAATTCGTTTTTTTGTGGTAAATTATAAAATAACTGATTTTTTCAACCCAAAAAAAGGAAATCTATCATGCCAGTCTACAATTTCAGTGCCGGTCCGGCTATGCTGCCGAAAAAAGTTATGGAAAAAGCTCAAGCTGAATTCTGCAATTATCAGAACTCAGAATGCGGTGTCATGGAATTGTCCCATCGCGGAAAACTTTATGCCCCCATCATCGCCAGAGCCGAAGCTAATGTCCGTGAACTCATGAATATCAGTGATGATTATGCTGTTCTTTTCATTCAGGGCGGCGCAAGTATGCAGTTCTGTATGCTCGCTATGACCTCCTCAACGGCAACACCGCTGATTATGCTGATACCGGTGTCTGGTCAAGCAAGGCTGCCAAAGAAGCTAAACTTTTCGGTAATGTCAATCTCTGCTGCTCCAGCAAAGAAACCAAATATGATCATATTCCCGCTTTCGATACCTGGAACCTCACCGACAATGCCGCTTATTTGCACATCACCAGCAACAATACCGTTGCAGGTACTCAGTACCGCACTTTCCCCAAAGTCAACGTTCCCATGATCGCTGATATGTCCAGTGATATTATGTCACGCGTCATCAACGTCAATGATTTCGGTATGATTTATGCCGGTGCTCAGAAAAACCTCGGCCCCAGCGGTTTCGCTCTCGTCATCATCCGCAAGGATCTGATGGAACGTGTTGCTGCTACCGTTCCCACCATGCTCAAATATACCACTTATGCTGAAAATGAATCCATGTTCAATACTCCTCCGACCTTTGCTGTTTATATTCTCGCTCTGGTCACTGACTACTTTAAAGAAGTCGGCGGTATTGCTGCTATGGAAAAAATCAATGATGCAAAAGCAAAACTTCTTTATGACTATCTCGACAGCACTTCTTTCTACACCACTCCGGTTCAGAAAGACAGCCGCAGCCGCATGAATGTCGTTTTCCGCACCCCCAGCGAAGAACTCGACGCAAAATTTGTTGCTGATGCCAAAGCCTGCGGTCTGACCGATCTCAAAGGTCACCGTCTCGTCGGCGGATGCCGTGCAAGTATCTACAATGCAATGCCCATCGAAGGCGTTCAGGCTCTTATCGAATTCATGAAGAAATTCGAAAAAGAAGCATAATCAATTTGTTGTTGATATAAAATACGGGAAGAAGGAGTTTTTCTTTCTTCCCGTTTTATTTTAGGAAGATATTTCATGAAAAAGTACACATGGGATTATTTGTGTGAAGGTGCAGAATTTTTTCATCTCGACCGCCATAAATTCAATGAATTTGAAAAATTTTTCCATTCGCTTGATCATGAAATTTTTGCAGCAGCAGCAGAAAAAACTTTAACTGAAGATATTGAACCGTTTCTTGATAAAAATTTTTCTGAAGATGAAAAATTCAAACTGCGTCTGCTGCTTGCATCTGCCAATTTTGAAACTATTATAAGTCTTTATCGTTCAAAGTCTTACCCCGGGTATATGCTCGATGAAATATCGCATGACCTTGCGTTGTGGATGGAAAAAATGGAGTCGGATTTCGGACATTGGGGGCTGACTGAACGGATTTTTGACTGGATAAAGTGTCAAATTACCGGAGAGGTGAAGCAGTTCGGACGGCTTCAATGCAATGATATTCATTTTTTTGAGCCGCATTGTACATTTACTGCTGATGGCAATTCGGTTTCGCATGGAGATCCGTGTATAAATTTGCATATTCCTGCAGCGGGCCCGCTTGAAATTGCTGATTGTTTGAAATCATTGCAGGCTATGGTCGATTTTTCGCATAAATTCAATCCCGATTTTGATTACAAGGCAATAGTCTGCTATTCGTGGCTGCTGGATGCTCAATTTAAAAAGTTGCTTCCGGCAAGTTCAAATATTATAAAATTTCAGGGGCTCGGTCATAATTTTACTTTGCATGAGGTAAATCAGGATCAGGAGGTCCTCTGGCGGCTCTGGGATGAAAAAACTGCACAAAAGCCGCTCTCTGAAATCATCTGCAAAACTTCTCTGCAGAAAAATGTGATAAAATTTTTGCAGAACGGCGGTCATTTTTATGAAGGCTGTCTTGTAATTTTCCGTGATGAACTCAAAAATTTGCTGAAAAAATAAATTGTCTGTTATTTTTTCGTATATTTTTTTGCTTTTTGATGAAAAACGGTGTATATTTTGAAAATTTATTGAAAAAACAGAGGGTTTTTATGAAAAAATATATTTGGATCATTCCGTGCTTTTTTTTGCTGCTTTATTTCGGACCGTCAATGACTATGCCGGTCAGTCAACAGGAGGCGCTGGCGGCGTCAACGGCTTCAGAGATTTATGCCGCAGGAAATTTTTCAATCCGCAATCTTGACAGTATGCTTGCAGGATATTCTCTGGGACTGCTCGGCAATAATCCGCTCGGATTGAGAATAGGAAATATTCTGGTTGTTGCTCTGATGAGCCTGCTGGGTATGTTTGCGGTCAAGAAATGTACCAATGATACTATGACCGGGATTATGGCGACGTTGATATTTTTTACAACTTACTGGAATTTTTATACGCCGTTGTCAACAAAAAATACGGCTTGGGGAGAATTTTTTAATGTGCTGGCTCTCGGGATGTTTTTTATGGCATCACGCGAAAACCGTTTCAGTCTGCAGCGTATAAGTTTGCTGATATTCTGCGGTTTTTTGACTGCTTTATCGTTGATAATCAATGGAATATCGCCGTTTTTCATGTCTTTTGTAATAGCAGTGATTTTTCTTCTGTGGGAGAAAAAATATATTGATATGCTGTTGATGCCGGTTGTTATTTCTGCGGTTACGGTAGGATTTTTGCTGCTGCATGGATATTATATTGAAAAATCTCTGTGGTATGAATTGATCGTTCTTGGCAGAGAATTTGTTTCAAATTTGCAGGAGTTGAGCTCCGGAGGATTCTGGTGGCATTGTATGTCCAATTTGAAAACTTTGCTTTTCGGGATCATGCCGTCTGCGGTATTTCTGATTTGTGCAATTGTTGGTTACAAAGGGTATGTCAAACACTTTTTCAAGCAGAGTATTTACAAATTCACTTTTGTTTTTCTCTGTGTCGGAATCATTTCTGTTATGTTCAACAGGGAAGTTTTTCTGGCGGATTTGCCGCTGACTTATCTGCCGTATTCATTTCTGGTAGGAGCAGGACTGGTGAATTATTTCAGAACGAGAAATAAGTATTTGCTGTTCAACAGTTTATTGTGGATATTTGTAATTGCTGTGGTGTATGTTTCGCTCTATGTGCTTGTTTGTGACAGTTTCACTGTTACAAGGAATCTGGCAATCGCGGGGTTGCTGTGGAGTCTGTTTATTCTGATAAGTTTCGCAAGTCCCAAAACAAGCAGCCGTCTGAAGGCTTATTTTATCGGGTTGTCCATGGGGCTTTTTGCTTCAATAACGGTGTTGTCATATAATGCAATCTCGCGGGAGGAGTTGCAGTCGGTGCTTTCGATTGCAGTTGAACCGGGTGATGAGGATTACAGAATTTATGCTTCAAAATCCATGTATCATCTGGTGCGTTTTTATATGACTGACAAAAAAATCACTTTGATTGAGGCGGCCAAATTGGAAAAACTTACTCCGGAAATGGAGAAATTACGCGAAGATGATGATATTGTCATTTTTGCAAAAAAAGATGAAATCAGTCAGGAACTGCTGCAGAAAGCACGCACTGTCGATGCCCGTAAATTCAGATTGCATCTTTTTATGGAGAAAAAATGATTCCGGGCAAAATTACCTTTTTTGATGAGATCGATTCAACCAATACATTTGTAAAAACTTATATAAATGAAATCGATGACGGAGAATTGATCGTCGCGTTCAGTCAGACTGCCGGCCGCGGACGGAGGGGCAGGGAGTGGCTTTCTCCGGCAAATACCAATATTTACGCCACCATGTGTATCAAGCAGGTGGATTCTGCTTATTTGTGCGGGTCAATAATTGCACTTGCTGCCCTTGAGACATTGCGTTATTTCTATCCTGAAGGTGATTTTTATATCAAATGGCCGAATGATATTTATTGCGGGACAGCGAAAATCGCAGGAATGCTTTGCGACGGCTGCGGAGTGCGGGACGGTAAGATTTCGGCTATTGCCGCAGGGATTGGAATCAATATAAATTTTGAAGTTTCAGAAATGAATAAAATCGGGCAGAGTGCGACCTCTCTTTATGCTCTGAGCAACAGGAAATTTAATTTGAAAAAAGTTGCAAAAAAACTGGATTTTTTTGCAAAACAGTGCTATATTATATATTTAAAAGATTCTGCGGCTTTACGCCGTGCCTGGGAAAAAGAAAATGCTTTGATCGGCAAGCGTATCGGGATTGTAAAACCTGACGGCGAAACTGTTTATGGTATTTTTGAAAGCATCCGTGATGACGGTGCTCTGCAAATGAGAACCGACAGCGGCAAGACGGAATGTTTTTTTGCAGGTGATGTCAGTGTGAGCAAGGAATCTTTAGTGAATTTATAACGTTTTTCTCAATATATCATTAACAGAAAGGAGCAATAAATGTTACTCTTTTTAGATGGACTCAGACTTATGGTCATGGGTATGGGAATGGTGTTCTCGTTTCTTTTCATCATGATTTTGTGCATGAATCTGATGTCAAAAGTTCTTGCCCCGTTCGCTAAGTATTTCGAACCGGCACCCGCCGCTAAACCGGCCGCCAAAAAAACTTCTCAGAGCGATGCAGATATCGCTGCTGCAGCAGTTGCGGCAGTTGAAGCATTCCGCAAGTAATCAATAATTCAAACTTATAAGGATATATATCAAATGAAAAAAATCAAATTCATGGACTGCTCATTCCGTGACGGTTTCCAGTCCTGCCTCGGTGCCCGTGTCAAAACAGAAGATTTTCTCCCCGCTCTCGATGCCGCTGTCAAAGCCGGTATCAGCCATATCGAAATCGGCGGCGGTGCCCGTTTCCAGAGCCTTTATTTCTACTGCCAGGAAGACGCTTTCGAAATGATGGACAAATGGCGTGAAACTGTCGGACCCGATGTCAATCTGCAGACTCTTTCCCGCGGTGTAAACGTTGTCGGTCTTTCTTCACAGTCCAGCGATATCATTGATCTTCATGCCAAACTTTTCAAAAAACACGGCATTACCACCATCCGTAACTTCGACGCTCTCAATGACGTCCGCAACCTTGAAGTTTCAGGTAAAGCAATCGCCAAACACGGTCTCAAACATCAGGTTACTGTCACCATGATGGGGCTTGCTCCCGGTTTGACTGAAGCATACGCTCACACTCCCAAATTTTACATTGACCGTCTGCAGGAAATCCTCGACAGCGGCATCCCCTTTGACAGCGTTGCTTTCAAAGATGCTTCCGGTACTTCAACTCCTGTAACTGTTTATGAAACCATCAAAGCAGCACGTGCATTGATCGGTGCTGACAAAGAAATCCAGTTCCACACTCACGATACTGCCGGTATGGCTGTTGCCTGCAACATGGCTGCTATTGAAGCCGGTGCAGATGTCATCGACCTTGCTATGGCTCCTCTTTCCGGCGGTACTTGCGAAGCTGACATCCTCGTTATGTATCAGCGTCTCCGCGGTACTGAATACACTCTCGACATTGATCCCGAAAAGATCATGAATGTCGAAAAAATCTTCAAAAACTGCCTCGACAAATACTTTATGCCCCCCGAATCCATGCAGACTTCACCTGAAATTATTTTCAGCCCCATGCCCGGCGGTGCTTTGACTGCAAATACCCAGATGATGCGTGACAATAACTGCTTCGATAAATACGATGCAGCTATCGCTGAAATGCGTGAAGTCGTCGCCAAAGGCGGTTTCGGAACTTCCGTTACCCCCGTCAGCCAGTTCTATTTCCAGCAGGCCTTCCGTAACGCCGTCATGGGCAAAAATGCCGACGGTTCATGGAAAATCGACCCCAACGGCTACGGCAAAATGGTTCTCGGTTACTTCGGTAAAACTCCCGTTGCTCCCGATCCTGAAGTCGTAAAATGGGCTTCCGAACAGCTCGGCATGGAACCCACCGACAAAGCTGTTGTTGAAATCAATGATGCCAATCCCAACCTCGGTATTGCTTATAACACTAAACTTCTTCAGGACAACGGTCTTGAAGTTACCGAAGAAAACATCTTCATCGCCGCCGCTTGCGGTGCCAAAGGTATTGATTACCTCAAGGGCAACAAACCCATGGGTATCCGTTACAAAGAAGAACCCAAAGCAGCTTCCGCTTCCAAAGACGGTGCTTATACCGCTAACGTTGACGGCAAAAACGTCGTTGTCAAAGTCAATGCCGCAGGTGATGCTTACACTGCAACCGTCAACGGCAAAACTTTCAATGTCAAAGTTTCTGAAGGTGCCGCAAGTGCTTCTGCTGCTGCTCCCGCCGCTTCTTCCGGCGAAGGCAAAGAAATCAAATCTCCGCTTCCCGGTACTATTACCAAAATCATCGCTTCCGAAGGTGCAGAAGTTGCAGCAGGCGAAGTGATTATGATTATTGAAGCTATGAAAATGGAAACTGAAATCAAAGCTGAAACTGATTGTGTTATTAACAGCATTGCTGTAAATCAGGGTGCAGTTGTCGCCGCAGGTGATGTCATCGCTACTGTTGAGGAGAAATAATAAATGCGTATTATCAAAGGTTTTGTACTTTTCGCTCTTTTGTGTGTCGGCGCCGCTGTCAGTGCCGCCGACTGCAAAGTTGCCGAAAAAGTTATCAAAGACCCCGCAGGTCTTTTTGAATACAAATATCTGCCCTGCGGTGCTGTCGAAGTAAAATATGTTTATGCTGAACCCGCTACCGTTTTGAGCAAAAACGACATCCGTAAGGGCCGTATTCTCAAATCAGGCGAAGAAGTTATGAACATTAAGCCTAACGGCCGCTCCAAAGGTAAAATCAAAATGGACCAGCCCGGTACAATTTTGAGTTTTGACGGTGCAAAATTTATGGACGGTAAATATATCAAACAGGGCGATGTCCTGTTCGTTTATCAGCCCTCTTTTATGCACCATGACTCTGTTGCAACCGCAGGCGGAAAACAGAAAAATATCGAAAAAACATGGGCTGAAAGTTTTGCAGATCTCGGCAGAAGTACCGGTATCTATGATATCATTCGTCAGTCAAAAGAAGATTTCAGCAATACATGGTATCTCGGTCTCGGCCGTGTGCTTATGACTCTGGTTGCTCTCTTGCTCATCTATCTTGCTATTGCTAAAGAATTTGAACCTCTGCTGCTGTTGCCCATCGGTTTCGGTGCATTGCTTGCCAATATTCCTTTGGCAGGTATTTCCGGTCCGCAGGGATTGCAGGGTTTGGTTTTTGACTTCGGTATCAACAGCGGTATTTTCCCGCTTCTCATCTTCATCGGTGTCGGTGCGTTGACTGACTTTGGTCCTTTGATTGCCAATCCGAAAACTGCTATTCTCGGCGGTGCAGCACAGCTTGGTATTTTCTTTGCTCTGCTCGGTGCTTTGGCATTGAACGGACTCGGCTGGGTTCCCTTTGACCTCAAAGATGCCGCATCAATCGGTATTATCGGTGGTGCTGACGGTCCGACTTCAATCTTTCTGACCAGTAAACTGTCACCCCAGCTGCTCGGTGCTATCGCCGTTGCCGCTTACAGTTACATGGCTCTCGTTCCTATCATTCAGCCCCCGATTTTGAGAGCTCTTACTACCAAAAAAGAACGTCTTATCAAGATGACTCAGACCCGCAGTGTTTCCAAATTGGAAAAAATCTGCTTCCCGCTGCTCATTACTGTTCTTTGCGGTCTGCTTCTCCCCGATGCAGCTCCCTTGATCGGTGCTTTGATGTTCGGTAACCTGATGAAAGAATGCGGCGTTGTTGACCGTTTGAGCAAAACCGCTCAGAACGAACTCATCAACTTCGTCACCATCTTCCTCGGT
>JAFVUZ010000169.1 GCA_017502435.1 Lentisphaeria bacterium | reverse complement strand
TTCGGGGGTATAGTGAGTTGCGACAGCAACGAACGGCATACCCCTGATGTGGCTAATCCGGCGGAAGATTTGATTGCTCATTCCCTAAAAAAAGGGGAGGAGCAATCGAACATTCCGCCGAAAAAATAGCTAAACACCACCCAGCCGTTGACACTCACGCGCCAGCGTCACATCGCTCCGGGTCGTACCCGGCGCCGGGGATACAAGGGGGCGGCGTAAGCCCCCTTGTAATAAAAAATCAGTCTGCGTTTAGTACACAGCCAAAAATTTATGATACAGATAGCAAATTGCTGTCCCCTTGCACCCCTGTTTTTGGGGGGAGGATGCGGGGGAGTCAATTTTGCATTTTTCTGAATTTTGCAGGGGTTGTATTGTGAAAACGGCGGAAGACTTTTATGAAATAATTCACGTCATAAAAACCGCATTGCTCAGCAATATCATAAATAGACATGGAACTTGATTTCAGCAGACATTCGGCTTTTTCGATACGCAGCGAAAGCAGATATTCAAAAGGCGGCACCCCGAGTATAGTATGAAATTTATGAGAGAATCCGCTGATGCACATATTGGATTTTTTTGCAAAATCGGACAGAGTGTAATGTTTTTCCGGATGTTTCTCCATTTCATTGATAACAGCCAGAATTCTGTTGTCGAGTTTGGTATCGGATTCCACTTCAAACATTTTTTTGGGTGAAGAGCACAAAATTTTCAAAAGCAGTTCCAGCAAAAGGCCCCTGCAAAGTATTTTATACCCTTTATTTTTCTGTTTCAGTTTATCATTTAATTTCAGAATGCAGTTCTGAACTTCCATGCGGTCATTCAAGTTGAGATGCATTTTGCTTCTGACATTATTTTTGCTCTGGTCAAAAAGCAACGGCCACGATTCAAATTCTTTAAGTTCCTGAATTTCGTTTTTAATAAGAGACGGCGAAAAAATAACATTGTAATAAAAAGCTGTATTGCCATTATCGAAGGAGTGAATTTCCGACGGCAGGATAGTGAAACAATCGCCCTGCATGACGGGATAACTTGTCATGCGGTTATTTTTTCTGATGGAATGGATTGCTGCACCTTCAGCGAAAAATACCAATTCAATAAAATCGTGGGAATGTTCAGGGATATTTTTATTCATATTTGTAGTAATAACCCGCAACTGCAGTGAATCATCATGACTATATTGAGTTATCTTCATTTTATCCATAAAAAATCTCCGTTTCTGCACAGCTGCGGTGTGTTTTATACTTGGTTATATTTTGTAAAAAGATAATATAAATTTTAAAAAAAGCAAATGTTTTTTGCATGATAATACTATTTTTTTGCAAAATAGTCATATTAAATTATCACCGGTTATGCTATATTAACCTTCAGAAGCCGAAACTTATATATTTTATAAGTTGTATACTAATAAAACAACCGGAAAGGAATAAAAAATGTTTAAAAAAACTGTTTTTCTCGCAATCGCAATGCTTTCATGCTTTACCGCAACAGCTTTTGCCGCTGAAAAAGAAACCATTGTTACCCGTCCATGGGGAGGCGAAAAAGAACTTAAAGGTTTCGGAGTCAAAAAATTCGCTTCAACATCAACAAAACTTGAGCTTATCCCGGGAAAAACTTATCGTTTCCAATGCAATATGACAAAAACACCGCCGATGAGCAAACAGAAATATAATCACCGCATGGTGCTTTTTGGGGTGAAAAATAAGAAAAATACACAGCTTTTGCGTATCGGAACTGATATCCCTGCAGACTCAGAACCCCATGCAATAAATGAAGTATTTACAATTCCTGCTGATATTTCAGCTCCTTTCTCAATCAGTCTCTACAATGCAAATTGCACAGGTATTATTTTAGTTGAAGATTTTGTTATCACAGAAGTAAAAAAATAAAACATTTTTCAAGGAGAAAATTATTATGAAAAAAGCATTTACACTTATCGAACTGCTCGTAGTTATTGCCATTATCGCCATTCTTGCCGGTATGCTGCTGCCGGCATTGAACAGTGCCCGTGACCGTGCCAGAGTCAGCCAATGTGTTTCAAATATGAAACAACTTGGAATTGCATTCATGTTTTACACTGATGCTTATGACGGAAGAACCCCGACAACCGATTCAGCATCCCGCTGGCCAACCACCATGGCAAGAGAAAAAAGCGTCGAAAACGTAAATATTTTTTATTGTCCGGCATCGAATTCCACCAAAAAAACTTATTCCGACTTTGTCGCCGGAAGCAAAAACAGTAATTACGGTTTAACATTGACACTTGTTCCCGGCATGTGTACCTACTCTCAAGCTACCATCAAAAATATCATAATTCCGAGCCAATTTATTATTTTCGGCGAATGCCGCAACTATCCGGATCTTGCCGGTCATTATTTTATAAAATGTGCCGCATCTGAAGATTATGGTATTTACCCTGCTCACTCAAACAACAAATTAACCAATATTTTAACTTTGGATGGACACGTGGAATCCATAAAATCCTCAAAAACAAAAATGGATTGGGTAACAGATGTATATAAAACAGGCGGTGTTTTGCAGGCTATATCCAATGACAACAACCGCTGGTCTCCTGACGGCAAAAAACGCTGACATTTACAGATGGATTAGTTTATATGAATTTTTCAAGAGGTTTGATTATGGGGATATTATGTGGCTCAACTCTGCTTGCTGGCGGAGAAAAAGAATCAATATCCATGCCGTCACTGCAATCTTTTGCAACATTGGAACAGCTTACGGAACGGTTCAAAAGCACTGACGGAGTACGGCGTTTTCCGCCCTGCTCCGACCGCAAAGCATGGAATGAGTTTGCACGAAACAGTCTGACAAAAAAATACGCAGTCCCTTTTATCAATGAAGCAAAAAATATAAAAAATACACCGTGGCCCGATTGCTCTATCAAGCTTTTCACTCAATTTATCAGAACCGGCAACCGTACAAATTACCAAGTGCCGTATTATGAACGCCGCCACCGTCTGATTATTTTCGCCTTTGCCGAATGTCTGGAAAACAAAGGAGAATACATTGAAGAAATCGCCGAAGGGTTATGGCACATTCTTTCTGAACCGACATGGGTTATCCCCGCACATGAACGTTACAATCCCCCCGACCCCGTGCCGATCAAAGGCAAAAACGAACCGGTTGACCTTTTTGCCTCGCAGACAGGACTTATCCTTACTGCTGTAATTGAAATGCTTGAACCGCAGTTACAGACATATTCTAAAGCTCTCATCGACCGCGTAAAAAAGGAAATTATTCAGCGCGTAATCGTTCCGCTTGAAGCCGACGGCGAAGAACCGTGGTGGCTTCAAAAAGAGATAAAATTCCCGAGCAACTGGATTCCGTGGTGCTGTTCCAACTCTTTTGCGGCAGCGGTTTACGTTCTCAAAGACGACCCGCAGCGTCTTGCAAAACTCGTCTGGAAAATGCACTCTGCCGTTGACAAATTCATCGGAGTTTACAAAAATGACGGTGCCTGTGATGAAGGTCCGCAATACTGGACTCCG
>JAFVUZ010000168.1 GCA_017502435.1 Lentisphaeria bacterium | reverse complement strand
TTCCGGCAATGATCGTATCACTGCCTTCAGTGTAGTCAAAACGCAAGGCACCGCCATTCTGCTCCAAATCAGTAACGATACCACCGTCTTGAACATTTATAATTCCGGAAGTAATTGTACAATTTGTTGCAATACCGCCATCCAGTACGATCATTTCATCATACATGCCATTTTCAGAAATAACGATACCATCAACGGATTTAGCGGTTGCAACAAGTTCCCCGTCTTTATAAAGGAAAATATAGTCGGAGGTATCAGAAATATTGGAAGATACTGTCAAGACAAATTGACCATTGTCATTAATAGCAAGATTGTAGCGGGTCATAGAATAATCAAGCTGCGGATTGGAAACAGAAATTGTTCCAAGCTCAATCCCGGAATCGTTTGTGATCGTGATTGTTTTATCAAATTCTGCAGCGTTGGCGGCGAGGATATAGGTGCCTTTGTCCTGATTGGAGTTGACCGTAATGGAAATCGAATTGGCGGATGAAATATTTTCCCAGTCACTGATGAGTGTGCCGTCTTCTTCTTTGCGGTCGGAGATGTCGAGATTGAGGTCGGCTTTTCCGGCATTGACAACGCCTTGAACTGTGGTGTTGACACCAATAGTGATGCTGTCGGTCAGGATCGCTCCGGCTTCAAGAGTCAGACTGCCGGCACTTGACGGGATATACGCATCATCCAATGTGCCGCCGGATTTGACCGTAATATTGTCGCCATACCCATAAATTTCTCCACTGCTGATTTCACCGTTGGAAATCTCTATTTTTTCAAGTTCATCCGCCATTTTTCAATCTCCAAAAATATATGTATAATTTTTTATAATTTTTCCAAAATAATGCCGCCACAACCGGAAAATAAACACACAAAAAAACACAGCATACATATTCATTTAACTGCTTGCCGTTCAAAAATTTACAATTTTTATCAAAATATTTTCCGGCTCTGACTTAACAAAACCTCACCATAAAAATAACATAAATCCATATTTTTGCAAGTTGTAAATAAAAATTTTTCAGATTTTTTTCAAAATGCTCTGTTCCCATTGAGGAGGGATAACTGCAATATTTTTACAGGTTTTTACACCGGCGGCGTTTTGCCCGACCTGAATGAATGATTTTTGTGAAAAAGAGTGAATTTTTTCTTGAAATAACAGAAAAATATGGTATATTAAAAGCAATTATATACATATATTTAATTTTTTCACGGAAAGGTTTTTACTATGGCTACTTATCTCGACGAATTTATGGAACATTTCAAGTTTGAAGGCTTGACCTTTGATGACGTTTCTCTGGTCACTCTCTACTCTGACTTCCTCCCCGATGAAGCAGATATCAAATCCGCTTTCAGCCGCAACGTCAAACTCAATATTCCGCTCGTTTCCGCCGCTATGGATACCGTTACCGAAAGCCGTATGGCTATCGCTATGGCTCAGCTCGGCGGCCTCGGCATCATTCACAAAAACCTCTCCGTCGAACGCCAGGTCGAGGAAGTCCGTAAAGTCAAAAGCTACCTCAACGGTATTATCAAAAATCCCGTCTGCTTCACTGAAGATATGACCGTCGCCGAAATGCTCGAAGCCAAAAAAAGCAAAAAACTCGGCTTCAGCGGTTTCCCCATCCTCAATAATGACGGCAAACTCGTCGGCATTATCTGTGCCAGAGATATCAAATTCCTCTCCGATTACAACGTCAAAGTCAAAGATGTCATGAGCAAAAATGTCATCACCGGCGCCGAAGGTATCTCTATGCAGGACGCTTACAAAGCTATGATCAAAGACAAAATCGGCAAACTTCCCATCATCGACAAAAACGGCAAAATTTGCGGACTCTACAGCTTCCACGATGTCAAAACTCTGGTCGAAAAAGATGAGCCCGATTTCAACCGTGACGCTCAGCACCGCCTCCGCTGCGGCGCCGCTATCGGCCCCTACGATGAAGCCCGTGCCGAAGCCCTCGTCAACGCCGGCGTCGATGTCATGGTCCTCGATACCGCTCACGGCCACAGCAAAGGCGTTATCGAAACACTCAAAATGTTCAAGAAAACTTACGGCAGCAAAGTCGATGTCGTTGCCGGTAATATCGCAACCCGCGAAGCAGCAAAAGCCCTTTCCGATGCCGGTGCCGACGGTATCAAAGTCGGTATCGGTCCCGGTTCAATCTGTACCACCCGCGTTGTCGCCGGTGTCGGAGTTCCCCAGGTCACTGCAGTTTATGAAGTCTCCAAAGGTGCCGCTTCCGATATTCCGATCATCGCTGACGGCGGTATCAAACAGTCCGGCGACCTTGCCAAAGCAATGGCAGTCGGTGCTGACAGTATCATGATGGGTTCTGCTCTCGCAGGTACTACTGAATGTACCGGCGAACCGATTCTCCACAATGGCAGAAGTTATGTCGTTTACCGCGGCATGGGCTCTCTCGAAGCCATGAAAACCGGTAAAGCCAGCCGCGAACGTTACGGTCAGGCCGACGTTGACAGCGACAACAAACTCGTCCCGCAGGGTATCGAAGCAATGGTTCCTTTCCGCGGTTCTGTTTCCAATGTAATTATTCAGCTGGTCGGCGGTTTGCGTTACTCATTCGGTTACTGCGGTGCCAGAACTGTCAAGGAATTCAAGGAAAAAGCCAGACTTGTCCGCGTCACTTCCGCCGGTCTGCGTGAAGCTCATCCGCACGATGTTACCTTGCTCAAAGATGCTCCCAATTACAGTGCTTCCAAAAACTGAGTAAAATAAAATGCTTTTTCTCTATAATTTGTTTTTCGGCATAGGTTTTCTGTTTTTCATCCCGTCGATGATAATCCGTTACAGAACCCGCCCCGGTTATAAAAAAACTTTTTCCGAGCGTTTCGGCAGATTTTCTCCGGAACGCCGCAAAGAGTTGCAGGATTTCGCACCCGATATCTGGCTGCACAGCGTCAGTGTCGGAGAAACTGTGCTTGCATTGTCTTTTATCAAAGCTTACCGCAAGCATTTCCCCGATGTGAAATTTGTCATTTCCACGACTACCACCACCGGGCAGGAACTTGCCAGAAACAAATGCGACGAATTGACCAAAGTTATTTTCTGTCCGATCGACTCGTATTCTGCCGTCAGAAAAACGATGAATCTGCTCAATGCCAAAAAATTGATCATCCTTGAAACTGAACTCTGGCCCAATATGATCTATCAGGCAAAAAAACGCGGAATGCAGCTCATTTTGATCAACAGCCGTCTCTCAGATCATTCTGTCAGAGGTTATCGCAAACTCAAATGTTTTTTCAGACCGCTGCTGATGCAGTTTGATTTGATTTCAGCACAGAGTCAGATGGATGCCGACCGTATTCTTTCGGTTGCTCCCGCGGCAAAGGTTGTCAACAACGGCAATATGAAATTTGACCAGCATATACCGCAGAATCTGCCGGATGCTGAACTTGAAAAGTTTTTCGGCAGTGAAGCAGAAAACTACCGCTATCTGCTCGGTGCAAGCACTCATCCTGACGAGGAAGCACTCATTGCAGATGCTTATTTGTCGCTCAAAAATAAATTTCCTGAACTCCGTTTGCTGTTGATTCCACGCCACGCCGAACGCGGCGGTGATATTGCGGAAATCCTTCAGAACAAGGGAATTTCTTTTCTCCGCAAAAGCACTCTTGAATCAGGTTTCAATGGCACTGCGGACAAAGTTGATTGTCTGCTTGCGGATACTACCGGGGAAATGCTCAAGTTCATGAATATTGCCGACATTGTCGTTATGGGCAAAAGTCTTGCCGGTCAGAACGAAGGGCACAATCTTATTGAACCTGCATTGCTTAAACGCACAATCATTTGCGGACCTGAACTGAAAAATTTCCGTTTCCTCTTTGATTTGCTCAAAAATGCCGGAGGTATCGAAATTTGTACAGATGAAACTCTGACTGCCGCTGCAGAAAAAATCCTTTCCGACAAAGAGTATTCCGATACCGTCCGCATGAATGCTTTTAACGCTGTTCAAGCCAACTCCGGTGCAACCGAAAGAACTATTGAATGTATCAATAATATAAAGTAATCTGTTTTAATAACGCTCTGTTCCCATTAAGGGAAGATAGGGAATTTAGAGAATTTAAGGAGATTAAGGAGATTAAGGAGTTAAAAAATTCAGGCTTTATTGAAAAATATTGGCTGATAATTTGAAATGCTGTGTACTAAACATAGACTGATTTTTTATTACAAGGGGGCTTGCACCGCCCCCTTGTGGTACGACCCCGGTGCGATATTACGCTGGTGCGTGAATGTCGGCGGCTGTGTAGTGTTTAGCTATTTTTTCGGCGGATTAGCCACATCAGGGGAGAGCAAGCTCTCTTTTTATATGCTGTCGCATTGACAATACTCCGTTGTAAAAATATACAACGAGCTTTTGCCAAGGCGATAGCAGACCAAAAGGCGGGT
>JAFVUZ010000167.1 GCA_017502435.1 Lentisphaeria bacterium | reverse complement strand
TTCGGGGGTATAGTGAGTTGCGACAGCAACGAACGGCATACCCCTGATGTGGCTAATCCGGCGGAAGATTTGATTGCTCATTCCCTAAAAAAAGGGGAGGAGCAATCGAACATTCCGCCGAAAAAATAGCTAAACACCACTCAGCCGCCGACATTCACGCACCAGCGTAATATCGCACCGGGTCGTACCCGGCGCCGGGGATACAAGGGGGCGGCGTAAGCCCCCTTGTAATAAAAAATCAGTCTGCGTTTAGTACACAGCAAATCTGAATAAAATTTATCAGTTCTTTCTGAAAAGTCCACCTGTCCACTCTTTTTCAGAGAAACGGTCAAGTTCTATAAAACCGATTGCAGTAAATTCATTTGAGAGATTATCAAATTCCTCATTGAGAATACCTGCAAGAACCAGATATTTGCCGGGTTTGACCCAGGTGGCGATATTATTTTTGAATTTAATCAGCAAATGTCCGAGGATATTGGCACAGACCAAATCAAACTGTTTGCCGGCTTGATAGACTTCGGCATCGTCAACGGTAATTTTGATATTTTCAAGCGGAATGCCGTTGATTTCAAAATTTTCTTTGGCAATCATCACCGCATCCGGATCAAAATCAAAAGCGTGCAGATCCTGATAATTGAGTTTGGCGGCTCCGATAGTCAGAATACCTGAACCGCATCCGGCATCCAGAAAAGTTGATACTTCCGGCTCATCGGCAAGTTTATCAATCATTTTCAAGCAGTATGAAGTTGTGGCGTGCTGCCCTGTACCGAAACTCATACCGGGATCGATATGTACGACAACCTGATCGGGACGCGGCTCAAATTCGAGCCATGACGGTTTGATGACCAGACGGTCGGAAATATGAATGATATTGAAATATTTTTTCCAGACATTTGCCCAGTCCTCGCGTTTCATTTCAAAATACTCAACATCGCTCAATTCAGTTCCGTATTCGTTCCACATGGGAACGTTTTCTTTGAGAAACTCAAAATTTGCTTTGCCCTGCTCTTCTGTAACGGCATAAACAGTATGATGAATGGTTTTTGTCTCTTTGTTTTCATAAGAACTGAAATCGAGTTCTGCGGCATTGAGAAATTCAGCTGCGGCACTGAATTCACCGGCATTATCTTTGATATTCACACAATAAAGCAATTCATTTTTGTCCATAATTTCCTCACTTTTTTATTTGACATGGTATTAAGTTAGCACAGAATCAAAAAAATTCAACTTTTACACACATAAATACTTGCCGAATTGAAAAAAACTGCTATAATATAGTAAGTACAAATAATAATTTTCCGGAGAAAGTTGAAATGGCGACAAAATTAACAGACCTGCCGCACGGCTCAGAGACGATCCTCATTGTCGATGACCACGAAAATATATGGGATTTTCTTATCGAGGCATTGCAGAATCTCGGTTATTCTGTAATATTGGCAGAAAACGGTCTGGATGCAGTTGAAATATATCGTGAAAATCCGCAGGAGATAGATCTCGTACTGCTGGATATGATAATGCCGCAACTCAATGGTTACGAAGCATTTAAGCAGATAAGAGAAATCGACCCCGAAGCTAAAATCCTGCTTTCAAGCGGCTTTGTCGGCGGCGAAGAAGTTCAGGAACTGCTGGATAACGGTGCAAAAGGTTTTCTTGCAAAACCGCATCGCATCCCGGCAATCGCCGCAGAAATAAGAAGAATTCTGGATGAAAAATAACACTTATGGAAGTAACATTCAACGGTATTGCAGCAGGATTTTTGCTGACTTTGATTGCCGGCATGGCGACAACTGTCGGCAGTATTATCGCATTTTTCACAAAAAGCAGCAGCAGTAAATTTCTGGCATGGGCTCTGGGATTTTCCGCCGGAGTGATGATTTACATATCGTTTGTTGAGCTGCTGGCAGGTGCAAATCACAATCTGCAGACAAGTTTCGGCAAAAGCGGCGGAGTTTATGCTCTGCTGGCATTTTTCGGCGGCATAATCATTTCTCTTGCCATCGACCGGCTGATACCTGAATATGAAAATCCGCACGAAGTCCGTAAAGTCGAAGAGATGGAACACCCCGCAAAAAATAAAAAACTTCTGCGGAGCGGATTCTTTTTTGCATTTGCCATGGCACTTCATAATTTTCCGGAAGGAATGGCAACATTTGTGGCATCGCTTGACAATCCGGCGACCGGAATTTCCATTGCCGTTGCCATTGCCATACACAACATCCCGGAGGGAATTACCGTTTCGGTCCCGATATATCATGCAACAGGCAGTAAAAAACAGGCATTTATGATCTCTTCACTGTCAGGTCTGGCTGAACCTTTCGGGGCATTGATTGCATTTTTGTTTTTAATGCCGTTTCTCTCGGCAACACTGCTGTCATTGCTGTTTGCGTGTGTTGCAGGTGTAATGGTATTTATCTCATTTGACGAACTTCTGCCGCTGGCTGAAGCATACGGAGAACACCACAAAACGATTTACGGGTTCATCCTTGGTATGCTGGTCATGGCATTAACTTTACTTTAAAGGAACATAAAATGGACACAAAGGCTTTATTTGAAATAAGTTACGGACTTTATCTTGCAAGTGCAAAAGACGGAGACAAAGACAACGGCTGCATCCTCAATACTTTTTCGCAGCAGACCGATACCCCGCTTCAGGTATCAATCACCATCAACAAAGAAAATCTAACCGCCGAAATGATCGAAAAAACCGGCATTTTCACCATCTCCATCCTCAGCGAAAAAGCAACCTTTGAACTATTCCGTCACTTCGGAATGCAGAGCGGACGCGACTGCAGCAAATTTGACGGCATTGACACTGTGCGTACTGCAAACGGATGTCTGCGTCTGACAAGCGGGCTCAATGCTTATATGGATTGCAAAGTTGTTAAAAAAATCGACTTGGGAACCCACTGGATATTTATCGCTGAAATAACTGATGCAGAAATCCTTAACAACGATGAATCATTGACTTATGATTATTATCACAAAAATATAAAAACCACTTTCAAACCCGAACCTGCCGTCAAGGGCTGGCGTTGCCGCATCTGTTCATACACTTATGAAGGAGAGGAACTGCCGCCTGATTTCGTCTGCCCGTGGTGCAAGCACGGTGCAAGTGATTTTGAAAAAATAACCTCATAAACACAATATGAAAAATCTGTTGAAAATTTATATATTGATCACTCTTGCGATATTTCTGGCAGCTGTCCATGCTGAAGAAAGCAGTGGAAATTTCTACCGTGTAAACAACACTTCTGGAGTGCGTGGAGTGCGGGCTCTGGCATCGCATATCGTTATTCCCAGGACATCATTCCGCTACACTCCGGGAACTCAAAAGCAAGGGGTTCTGGACGATTTAACTTTAAAATGTTATGCAATCTCACAGGATAACAGCACGCTGGCTCTTGCAGAATCATACCCGCAAGACGACGGCAAATTCCTCAACCGCATAATATTTTTTGAAATGGGTGCACTGCATATTATCAACGGAATTGAATATACTGCGAATTACAAAATCGAAAAAGTTTTCTTTTTCATGGGCAATCTCTATTGTATCACCAAAGGAGAAAAAATCAATCTCCGTCAGCTGCGTCTGACCCGCAATCTGAAATTCGACCCGAAAACCGTCGAACTGACAGAGGATGTCAGCAGCATAAAATGCGACCGCAAATTTATTTATATCAAAAGTGTCGGCAAACTGCTGTGGCAATTCAATGAAGAATTGAAATTCATCTCTTCGCTTGAAACCAGATTTGCCGGAGGTTTTCTATTGATCCGCAATCTGAATGATGACAAAATGTTCAACTTTACCAGAGAAAATCTGGAAACCATCCAGCGTACTCCTCAAGGACTTTTCAAATCTTCATACCGTGACTTGCAGGATATGCCGGAAATCCGGAACGCATGGCTTTCTCCGATAAAAAATTCCATCTATTTTTCCACTCCTGACGGAGAACTGCATGAACTGGTGGATATGGCATTCAGTGAAAAATTGGATGTTGCTGATTTTCAGCAGATAATTTACCATCCGTACAAGCGGGAATTTTATATTCTCGCCAAGAAAAAACATATAATTGAAATAGTCCGCCTGAGCGATTTCAAAACCCGTAAACGCATTTCACATCACACCATGCGGCCGGAAACTCACCAGAATCTGAAATTCATGATTCCATTTCCGGGCGGACTTTTCATTATCACCCAGCAGGGCGAATTTGCCACCATACGCGAACGCAAAAGACGTTTCTACAAGTACAAATTTTAACGGTTATACATGGCGGCAATCTCCTGTGCCGCCTTCAAGCCGTCAATCGCTCCGGACATAATGCCGCCGGCATAACCTGCACCTTCGCCGCACAGATAAAGTCCTGCAAGCAGACTTTCGCGGCTGTCAGCTTTGCGGACAAAACGCACCGGACTTGAAACACAGCTTTCAATACCTGCAAACTGGCCGCAATCAATAAAAAACGGACACTTTTTCTGAAAATTCAACAACGCACGGCGTAAAGCATTACGCATATCATGCGGGAAAATTTCGTCCAGACGAGCAGAGACTATGCCGGTACGTATTGATGTCTCAGGATAAATCAATTCCTCCCTGCCGTTAAGAAAACCTGCCGCACTTTGTGCAGGAAGTGCATAATTATTTCCGCCTGCGGCAAATGCCGCCTTTTCGTATTTTTTCAAAAATTCATAAGCATTTGCCGCATCTTTGAAATCTCTGCCGTCAAAAGACATTATCATACATGAATTGGCAAATTTACCATCCCGTGCGTGCAGACTCATACCATTACTGGTCAACTGCCCACGCCATGCAGAAGCCATAACAACTTCACCGCCGGGACACATACAAAAAGTGCTGACTCCTTTGATATTCGCTTTTTCATCATACGGGGAAACAAAATTGTATTCTGCACTGCCAAGCGATGCCGGACGCTGTTTCAAATGATACTGCTGACGGTCAATCATATACTGCGGGTGCTCAATGCGGCACCCCATCTGAAATCCTTTGAGTTCATGCGGCACACCCTGTTTTATCAATTCAAGTGTAAGTTTGCGGCCGCCGAGACCGTGAGCCATAAGCACCGCCCGTCCATAAATTTTTTCACCTCCAACAGTCATAACTCCGACAGCACGACCATTTTCAATCAGCAGCGATTCAACTTCAGTGCCGAAACGAAACTCGCCGCCGCAAGATTCGATTTCATGCCGCATGGAAGCAGCTATCCGCGGCAGGACATCAGAACCTATATGCGGACGTTTGAGGTACAATGTATCCTCTGACGCCCCATGCTCAACAAAAGTTTTCAGCACAAAATTGCCATCAGGATCTTTGGTACGGGTAAAAAGTTTTCCATCTGAAAATGTCCCTGCCCCGCCTTCGCCGATCAATAAATTACTATCTTCATTCAATTCCCGGCTCTGCAGAAATTTCTTCCAGTCCTGCTCTCTTTCATCAACTTTACGTCCCCGGTCAAGCACAATAACTTTAAAATTTGCTCTGGCAAGAGCCAACGCGCCGAAAATCCCTGCCGGACCGGTTCCAACCACAATAATCGGAGAATCATTGCAGACATTATGTGCAATATTGAGCTGCGGAGAAAATTTTTTCTGCACCTCGTCTTCAAAGACCGCTGAAATTTTGAGAAATGATTTCCTTTTGGTCAAATCGATTTCAGTTTCAACAAAAACGGAATAATTTATCTGCGGTTGAGTTGAACGGCTGTCAATACTTTTACTTTTTATCAGACATTGCTGCAATGAATTCTGCGGCAGTTTCAGGATTTTTTCAATATATTTTCTGATACTGCCGTCAACGTCCGCCGGTGCAGTTACGGCTTTTATTTCCAATCCGCTGATCAGAAAAAACATGGTTTAAACTCCTCCGCCCATCAGCACTTTGTAGTATCCGTAAGCGATAAAACCGACCGTCGGAGCAAGCCCCGCAAAAACAGGATTTATAACTCCCTGCTTGCCGAACAGCAAAAATAAATTTGCACAGATTATGTAACCGACAATCATACCAACCGCCACAATAATTGATGCCATAACACCTGAGCGTTCACTTTTGGTCGCAATCGGAATGCCCAGAAAGACCGCCAGAAAACACGCCCACGGAAAAGCCAGACGGTAATAAAACAGTGTCGTATATACATTTTTCATGCGTTCTGACATATTTTCCGTGCTGTGCAGAATATCCCAAATCACCCAGCTCGGCAAATCTTCTTCATCCTTGATCGCATACAGAATATCTTCCGGAGTTTCAGGCACCTCTCCGGGAGCGAAAAATACCTGTTCCATTTTCACCGGACGGTACGGCATCAAGCCGTCTGAGGTATAATTTGTTTTGGTGACATTACTGAAAAACCAGCCTTTATTTTCTCTGTATTCTGCACGCTCAATGTTCAAGTCATAATCAAGCGTACCGTCTTTGCGGTATTTTTTGAAAATCACATTATGATGAAAAGATTTCTCTTCAAAAATACGGAAAAACCACGCCCTTCCCCCATCGGGACTGCGGTAAACCAGCATTTTCTGCTGCGGAACTTTTTTGTTTTTGGCGTATGCCATGACCATTGACGCTTTGTGTTCTGTATGCGGGATCAGCATTTCATTAAAATAAATATTCACCCAGGTTACCAGAAAGCCGACGAACATGATCGGAACTCCGCAGCGGAAAAGCGAAACTCCTGACGCACGCATCGCCGTAATCTCATAATTTTTGCCGAACGCCGCCATCGTCCAGATAGTACCGAGAAGCATCGAAATCGGCAGAATAAATCGGACATTCCCCGGCAGACGCATCGCAAAATATGAAATCGTCAAACTCCACGGAGCGTCCGCATCCAGAAAATCACTCAAACTGTCAAAAACATCCCCCATTATAAAACCGAGGACAAAAACCAGTATCAGAATACTCCACTTGACCAGAAATTCACGCATAACATACATATCAAGGCGGGGCAGAAATCCCCACCGCCTTTTTACAACCTCAAGTTTTTTGAACTCTTTGCGTGAAACGGTATCCTTGCCGATAAAAACGTCTTTCAAAAATTTAAAAACTTTTCTGACCAATTCAGTATCCTCTCTGTTTTGAAGAAATATAACAGTTTTTACTGTTTTTTCAAATTTTTTTACGGATTATTTCAATATCCGACAGTTATTTCACGTTCAGTATCCGATAAATGTCTGATATTTATTTTTAATGTTTCAGGATTCAGAATATCTTCAATGCGTTCCGGCCACTCAAGCAGAGCATAAGCATTGCTGTCATTCAAATATTCATCCACTGCAAATGCCAATGCATCACGGGAATTTTTGATACGGTACAAATCCAGATGATAGAAATATCCGCCGTCATCCAGAATATATTCCTGAATAATCGTATAAGTCGGACTGCTGACAGTTTCACGAACTCCTATCGCTCTGGCAAAGGCACGTGAAAAAACTGTTTTACCCGCCCCCAGATCACCATACAAAGCAATCACTGTACCGCGGGGCAATTTGCCGGCAAGATCGGCGGCAAGTCTTGCAGTATCCTCTTCACTGCGGCTGATTATTTTAAAACTTTCCATCCTGTTTCACCTCATTTTTCGAAATATTTCTCTATTGCCGCAAAAATCGACTGCGGCTCCTCCATACGGCCGGAGCCGTCAGCTCCGCAGGCCACATGACCGTCAGCAGGACCGCAGAAATTAACTCCGGTTTCCTTCAGAACTGAAACGTTTTTCTGCACAAAAACATTATTCCACATGGCAGGATTCATTGCCGGTGCGACCATTATTTCTGACGGCTTCATGCAAATCGCCAGAGTTGACAAAGCATCATCGGCGATACCGTTGGCTATTTTGCCGAGAATATTGGCTGTTGCAGGAGCAATCACCAGCAAATCCGCCCAATCCGCCCAGGCAACATGACCGGGACGCCAGACTTCACGGTTCCAGAGAGAAGTCATAACTTCGTTTTTGGAAAGAGTCTTGAATGTCAATGGAGTTACAAACTCCTGTGCATTATCCGTCATTACGACTTTGACTTCATATCCGTTCCGGACGAACATACTGCAAAGCATGGCACTTTTGTAAGCGGCAATGCCTCCGGTAATACCAAGTACAATATTTTTTTTATTTTCTTCAGCCATTATGCAACCTCAATGTTTTCTGACGCCGAGAGAAAAATTTCTGATAAGCCAGTAAAGTTTTTCCGCCGCGGTATCAGCATCATCATTTACAATAAGCCATTCATATTTCTGCCAGAAAGAAAGTTCATGCACCGCTTTTGACAGACGCAGAGTTATCTGCTCCTCGCTGTCTGTCGCCCTTGAACGCAGACGGCGTTCAAGTTCCTCCATTGACGGCGGAACTATAAAAATAAACTCAACTTCTTTTGCCAGCAGCGGGTCTTTGGCGGCCTTGTCCATAATCTGCAATGCCCCCTGAACATCAATGTCAAGCACCACATTTTCTCCGTTTTCGGCAATGCTCATGACCTCGCTTTTCAACGTGCCGTAACAGTTTGCAAAAACGTCGGCACTCTCTATAAAATCACCGGCTTCACGGCGGCGGAGAAATTCATCTTTGCTCAAAAAATGATAATCCACATCCGCAACTTCCCCCTGACGCATGGGACGGGTGGTACATGAAACAGAGAAACGCAGTTCAGGCATTTTTTCTCTGACTTTTTTAATAATAGTGGATTTACCTACACCGCTCGGTCCTGAAAGAACGATAATACTTCCAAGTCCTTTGGCTGAAAAATCAATTTTTTCCATTTTGCACCTTTGCTCCTTCACACTCATTTTCCCAGCCGTCAAAGTTCCACAACTGCGGAAAATCTATACATTGCTGCGGTTTGACCGCCTGAATCATGCAGAGTGATTTCTCCGCGTCATAAAAACAGCATTCGCCATTATCGTGCTCTGTCAGTGACAACGCTCTGCGGTCAGGTGTCAAAACCGTATATTCATTCAAAAATTCCTCAAGATCCAACTTCAGAAATTCTGCTATTTTATCAATTTCATGCTCCTTTAAGCGAACATATCCGTGCCATTTGCAGCAATTACCGCAGCGGCGGCACTTGAAATTTGCAAACACATCTTTCATGGAGCAATATACCCCTGATACGGAGATTTATTGGGATGCCGCAAAATACGGCACTTGGGGCACATAAACTCCTGCAATCCGTAAAAAAGTCCGCTTTCAATATCCGACTGTCCGAGGAAAACCTCCTCTCCCTCCTGTACCTGAAGTGTATTCTGATCGTTATCAGCAATAATCAAGCCCGGTCCTCTCACAATGGTTATTTTGACCACTGAATTTTCAGGCAGGACGAGATGATTGACCTCCTCCGTGGAGTTGCTGAATGCCAGACCGATCCCCGTCCGGAAAATACTGTGAGTGATACTTTTGTAATACGCTGTACTGCCATGTACACTTGAAAGTCCGACCGCATCTCCGACAACTTCATTGGCATAAAGATCATCATTGATGGACACCCGGTAACGCAAAGCATTCATCGGTTTGTAATTATGCACAAAAATATCATTTATGGCAAGAAATTTGTGATTTCCGACTCTGGCGGTCAGTTTGGGCAGACGGGACAATTTCAATGCACCGGATTTGAATTTTTCAAGTATCTGTCTGTATCCGTGCTCCTCGCATTGCGGAGCGGTACGGAAATCCCGCAACAGCAGTTTCGGAACACCGGGAAATTCACGTTCAGCACACAGCATCGTACCGTCGCCGCCATGAGCAACGACCATATCAAAACTGCCGGATTCAACAACATTCAAGTTGAATTCAGGAAGCAAATCTTTTATATCCTGCAAATTTTTTCCAATCAGACGAACTTTCATAAAATCACCTCAAAAACGGCGTATTCCGCTTTTATTCAGCACTGCATACAAAACTGCAGCCGCTGAATTTCCGACATTTATCGACGCCTTATCTCCGAACATCGGCAAACTTACAACGCCGTCACAAAGCGCGATTGCTTCAGGATCGATTCCCAGTGCTTCATTGCCGAAAACCAAAGCCAGAGGAAACTCATAATCACATTCCCAGGCAAGTTTCTCTTCAAATCCGCTCTCAACGGCCAACACCATTTTGTACCCCTCGCTTTTAAGGATTTTAACTGCTTCACATGAATTTTCAAAATGGCGGGCGGCTACAGTCAAATCTGTCCCCATGGCTGTTTTGGCCAGTTTGTCATGCGGCGGCAGCGGAGTGTAACCGCATCCGGCAATATCCGCTCCGACGGCCTCTGCAATACGGAAAATATTTCCGACATTGTGGGCACTCCGCAGACGGTCAAGCACGATTGTTATCTTTTTTTCCAATTTAAATCCTGAATGCACAAAAGCGGACTCCCTCCGTCAAAGAGAAGAAAGTCCGCAGATTTTTACTCAAAAATTATTCTTCGTCATCATCTCCGTCTTCATCGTCAATATACTCGTCTTCAACATCCTGAACGGTAACATTGACAGCGACGACGGTCATGCCGGTAATATTTTCGACTTCGGTAATGACGCCTTTCTGAATAGCAGCGGCGACTTCGGGAACGATATAACCGAATTTGACGACAACTTTGACTTCAAGTTCGATGCGGTTATCATCGCAAAGTTTGACGATGATGGCACGATCCTGAATGCGGCGGCTGCCGACGATTTCACCGATAGTATCAACAAAATTATTACCTGAAAGACGTGAAACTCCATCCTGAGCCAATGTAACACGGCGGACGAGAGAAGCGATCACGTTTTCATGGATCTTCAGTTCGCCGAGACTCTGATTTTCAGCAATAACGGGAGAAGTAATAACTTTTTCTTCGGATTTAACTTCAATGTTCTGGTTGTTTTTTTCTTCTGATGTACGCATTATTTTTTCTCCTTGTTTTTGGTGTCGGGCTTTTTATCCAACAACATTTTTTCTACAAATCCGGTATCATATTTACCGGCGGCGAAATCTTTATGATTGATAATTTTCAACTGGAAAGGAATCGTTGTTTTGACCCCTTCGATGATAAATTCACTCAATGCACGGCGGCAGATGGCAAGTGCTTCCGCTCTGGTATTGCCGTGAACAATAAGTTTACCGATCATACTGTCATAATAAGGCGGAATTTTATATCCGCTGTAGGAATGAGTATCAACACGGACACCTCTGCCGCCGGGCGGAATAAAGGTGGTCAAAGTTCCGGGACACGGTGCAAAATTACGTTTGGGGTCCTCCGCATTGATACGGCATTCGATAGCATGACCTTGCAAAACTATATCTTTCTGACTGAAAGAAAGTTTTTCACCTGCGGCGACACGAATCATTTCCTTGATAAGGTCAACGCCTGTAACCATTTCAGTAACAGGATGTTCCACCTGAATACGGGTATTCATTTCCATAAAGTAGAACTGTCCCTCGGAATAGAGAAATTCGATTGTACCGGCATTGGTATAATTGGCGGCTTTAGCGGCTCTGACGGCGGCCTTGCCGATCTCTTCACGGAGTTTGGGATTGGCAATCATTACCGGTGAAGGAGACTCCTCGACCAGTTTCTGATTGCGTCTCTGCATACTGCAGTCACGTTCGCCGAGATGAACTACATGACCGTAATTATCACCGATGATCTGGACCTCGATATGGCGGGGATTAACAATAAATTTTTCCATGTACAAATCGCCGTTGCCGAAAGCATTTTCGGCTTCGCTTTTTGCGGCATGAAATCCCTGAATCAAACTGGCGTTGTTATGGGCGATACGCATACCGCGTCCGCCGCCGCCTGCGACAGCTTTGATAATGACGGGATATTTGAGTTTTTCAGCCATGGCAAGAGCCTGTTCTTCGGTTTCGATCAAACCGTCACTTCCGGGAGTGATGGGAACACCGGCTTTTTTCATGGTACTGCGAGCGACGGCCTTGTCGCCGAGGGCACGCATGGCTTCGGGAGTGGGGCCGATAAAAGTTATACCGTGTTTGCGGCAGGCTTCTGCAAAGTAAGCATTTTCAGCAAGAAATCCGAAACCGGGATGGATCGCATCCACATCGCAAATCGCCGCAACCGACAGAATACGGTCGATAAGCAGATAACTTGATGCAGACTGAGCCGGCCCGATACAAACCGCTTCATCCGCCAGTCGTACAGGCAAACTGTCAGCATCCGCCTGTGAATAAACTGCAACAGTACGGACTCCGAGTTCACGGCAGGCACGGATGATACGCAGAGCGATTTCACCGCGGTTGGCAATCAAAATTTTATTAAACATCTGTTTTCTCCTTACGGCAGGAAACAAAAATCTGCATCCTGAAATTATTCAATTACAAAAAGCGGCATACCGTATTCAACAGGACTTCCGTTGTCAACGAGAATTTCTTTGATAATACCGCTTTTTTCTGCTTTGACTTCATTCATAACTTTCATAGCTTCGATAATACAGATAGTGGTATCTTCAGAAACTTTGGAACCGACCTGAACAAAGGGTGCTGAATCAGGAGATGCTGAACGGTAGAAGGTTCCGACAAGCGGGGATTCGATGACTTTTTCAGGGGCAGGAGCTGCTGCTGCAGGTGCAGCGGCGGGAGCGGCGGCAGGAACTGCAACAGGAGCACCAGCAACAGCCGGAGCGGGAACAGCGACTGCGGCAGGAACTGCAGTATTACCGCGTTTGATACACAGATTATACTCTTCTGATTCAATTTTGAATTCAGTAAGATCATTTTCAGCCATCAGTTGAACGATTGTTTTGATTTCATCTACTTTCATAATAAATCCTTTTGTTTAAAGGTTGGTTTGCTTTTTGAATATATGAGCCAGGGCATCAAGAGCCAGCAGATACGAATTACTGCCGAATCCGGCGATAACACCCGATGCACCTTGCGTTGTTACCAGATTTTTGCGGAAATCCTCCCGTGAATGAACATTGCTCAAATGAACTTCAATGACCGGAACTTTGCCGCCCAGAGCCTTCAATGCGTCAAGAATGGCAATGCTGTAATGTGAATATGCTCCGGGATTGAAAATAATTCCGTCAATATTGCGTTCAAGGACAACGTCTCCGATGCGTTTCACCAGTTCTCCTTCAACACAACTCTGAAAGAAAACAAGTTCTGCATCACTCCACAGAGAAGCGGCATGAGACCGCATTTTATCTGCAATATCATCCAGGGTCTCAACGCCGTAAATAGATACTTCCCGCTTGCCGAGCAGCTGCAGGTTCGGACCGTTGAGGACTAAAATTGTTCTGTTTTTTTCCATATCCATAATATATCACAACTTTTCCGTTTTGTCAACTTTTTAATAATAAAGTGTATTTCCAATATTAAAAAAATTTTATTTGCAATGCGGCAGATACATTGCAATCACCATTCCAGATGCCAGAAAAGGCCCGAACGGCAGAGTTGAACCGCGTAAATCCTGCTTCTTCAGCAAAGCATGGACAACTCCGAACAAAAAACCGCTCAACGACGCAATCAGCAATCCGGCAAAATACTCAATTATCATTGACGGCCCGAAAAGAAAAGCCGCCGCCGCAAGAAATTTTACATCCCCCATCCCCAAAGCCTCTGCTTTGAATATCTTCGCTCCGAGCCACGCCAGAAAAATAAAAAATCCCCACGCAGCAAAACCGCAAAACAAGGTGATTATCAAACCTTCAAGCCTGATCGCTCCGGTAAAATATTCCGCAATCCAGAAAATCCCCCCGACAACCATTGCCGGAAAATTCAGAGCATCAGGAATTATTCTGTGTTCAAAATCTATAAATGCCGCCGAAACCGCCAGCATTATCATTGCTCCGGCAGGAATCATCAACGAAAACGGCATTTTTTTGTAAGTTATTGCAATATATGCTATTGCAAAAAGTGTTCCGGTCAGCAATTCAACTATAAAATACCGCCACGTAATAGGCTGTTTACAGCCGCTGCATTTTGCCCGCAGACAGAGAAAACTTATCAACGGGATATTTTCATACCATTTGATCTGATGACCGCATTTCGGACAATGCGACGGTGCAGTTATTACCGATTCACCGAGCGGCATACGCCAGATACAGACATTGAGAAAACTTCCCATACAACATCCAACCACAAAAACCACTTCGAACCAGAACCAATAAGCCTGCGGATTACTGCAAAAATTTTCATACAGAATATAATTCATTTGCCCTCCAATCCTTTTCTCATGGCCTCAACCGGAGCTTTTTTGTTTGTCCAGAATTCAAAAGATGCCGCCCCCTGATAAAGCAGCATATCCGAACCGTTGGCACATTCAATACCTCCGGAGTGACAATATTTCAAAAGTTGAGTCTCTTTGTAAATAAGATCATAAACACACAAATTTTCAGCCCCCTCAAGGCATTTCAAATCAAATGCAGTGCCGTCATCATCCTTTAACCCGACACTTGTCGCCTGAATCAAAACATCACTGCGTCTGACAAAATCCGTCATTTTTTCCGTATCAGCAAGTTCACAAACACCGGTTTTAAGTTCAGGGAATGCTTTTTTCAATGAATCTGCCAAATGTTCCGCTTTTGCCAGTGAACGGTTGGCAACAAAAATACTTTCCGCACCATTGCAGGCAAAATACCATGCCGCCGCCTGTGCGGCTCCGCCGGCACCGGCAAAAATCACTTTCAACCCTTTAACTTCTTTATGGAAATGCACTTGCAAAGCTGCTGCCAAGCCGACACCATCAGTTGAAGTGGCAATAAATCTGCCGTTTTCAATACGTATAGTATTAACACTGCCGCTCAATTCAGCAACTTCACTCATTTCATCAACAAAGGGGATTATATCCTGCTTGTATGGAACTGTGATATTGAAACCTGAAAGATTTTTGCGGGCATATTCAACAAAATCCGCAAGTTCTTCATTTTCAACAAGTATCTTACCGTAAATACTGCCCATACCGTAATACTCAAACCCCGCATTCTGCATTTGAGGAGACTTGCTGTGAGCGATGGGATTGCCTATTACGGCATATTTGCAGTTTTTTAACGGTTCAAAGTTCATTTTTTCAAACTTTCCTCGATTTCGCATCTGTGCAAATATCTGCTATACAACTTGTTATATATTTCTGTAAGTTTTGCATCAGGAGTATAAACCTTGCCGATCGGAGACTGCATGGCTCGTTTGGCAGTCAAAGCATCAGGATATGCTCCGTCAGCCGCCGCCGCCATAATGGCAGAACCTCTGGCACAGCATTCAAGAGAAGATGCAACTCCGATTTCCATATTCAGAACATCCGCACACATCTGCATTACAAACGGAGATTTGAGAGCAATTCCGCCCGATGCAATAACTTTATTGATGTCCACATCAAACTTACGCAAATGCTCAACAATACGGCGGGTCCCGAAAAGTGTGCTTTCAACCATACTGCGGTAAAGCATCGGCACATTGGTTCCCAAGTTCAGATTACCGATAAGACCACGCATTGAAGCATCATCAAAAGGACTTCTGCGGCCATTGTGCCAGTCAATGGTCCACGGATTTTCCAGCGAAGGTGCAACTGCAGCGGCATCACGCTCAAGTTTGTCCCAACTCGTTCCGCCGCAATAATCAAACAGACGCTTGAACCATGCATAAATATCTCCGAATGCCGACTGCCCCTCTTCCAGAGTAGTCATGCCCGGCAATATGGAACCTTCCGCCTGACCGCAGATACCGGGGACAAGTCCGATATTTTCTTTTGCCAACACCATATCGGGACAGCTTGTGCCCATGATCATAACAAAAATACCGTATTCAATACCGGCACCCAATGCCCCCATATGGGCATCCAATGCACTGCAGGCTACTGTAACATTATCATTCAAACCCCATTTTTTCTGATAATACGGAGAGAGAACTCCGGCTTTCTGATCAGCGGTAAATGTTTTACTGTAAAGGTTTTGCATATACGGAAGCAATTCCTTGCCGAACTTGGCAAAGAAATCAGCCGGAGGCAAGCCGCCCCATGCACGATGAAACATCGCCTTGTGCCATGCTGCACACTGACTTCTTTTCCACGTTGCAACATCGTAATTGCCGCACAATTCATGCACCATAAAATCACAATGCTCAACAAAAGTATATGCCGCAGATTGAAGTCTGACATCTGAACGCAGTACATGAAGCATTTTGGCCCAGAACCATTCGCTGGAATAAACAGTTCCGCAATAATCGGTATATTTCACACTGTTTGCATTGGCATATTCCGTAATGGCTTTGGCCTCTGCTTCCGCGGTATGGTCTTTCCAGAGGACGAACATCGCATCAGGATTTTCCGCAAATTCAGGCTTGAGAGCCAGAGGGCGTCCCTGATTGTCTGCAAGGCACGGAGTTGAACCTGTACAGTCCACGCCAATACCGCAAATTCGTGAACGGTCGCACATTTCAAGAACTTCCGCCATCGCTTCATCGAGAGATTCCAGATAATCCAGCGGATGCTGACGGAACTGCTGGTGAGAGGCATCACAATATTTTCCCTCTTTCCAGCGTTTATAAAACGAACTTGCATGAGCGATTTCTCCGCCGTTCATGTCCACAACCACGCAACGGACACTGTCGCTGCCGTAATCAATACCCAAATACAAACGATCTTTTTTTGCTATCATATCAACCTCAAAATAAAAAAAGGCATACCGGAGTATGCCTTGAGTTTTTTACAAATCTTTGCCGGAAAGTTTTTTGTATGCTTCACGGTATTTTTCAGCAGTCTTTTCAATGACATCTGCCGGAATTGCCGGTCCGGGGGCCTGCTTGTTCCAATCCAACGTTTCAAGATAGTCACGGACGAACTGCTTATCGAGGCTGACGGGACTGGTTCCGACCTGATACTGATCTTTCGGCCAGAAGCGGCTTGAATCGGGAGTAAGAACTTCGTCTGCGAGGATGATTTTGCCGTCGATCACACCGAATTCAAATTTGGTATCTGCAACGATTATGCCGCACTTTTCAGCATAGTCGCGGGCGGTGGTATAGATTTTGAGAGAAAGATCACGGATCTGTGATGCATAATCTTCGCCGATGATTCCTGCAACTCCTTCATAGGAAATAGCTTCGTCATGTTCACCCTGTTCAGCTTTGGTTGACGGAGTAAAAAGCGGTTCATCCAATTTGGAAGCCTGCTGATAGCCGTCACGCAGTTTGATTCCGGAAACGATACCGGTTTTCTGATAATCTTTCCAGCCGCTGCCGACAAGATAACCGCGTACAATACATTCAACGGGCAAGATCTTTGCTTTTTTGACAATCATTGAACGGCCCTGCAAATCATCAACATAGGGGGCAAGTTCTTTGCGGCTTGCAACATCGGCAGTAATCAGATGATTGGGAATATCCTTCATCAATTCAAACCAGAAAAGAGAGATCTGTGTCAGCACTTTTCCTTTTCCGGGAATACCGTCGGGCATAACAACGTCAAAAGCACTCAAACGGTCAGTGGCAACAAAGAGCAAACTGTCGCCCAAATCATAAACATCACGGACTTTTCCGCGATTGATAAGCGGAATTCCGGGCAATTCAGTTTCGATCAAAGCATGATTTCTGTCATATTTCATAATAATCTCCTCCCTTTAAAACAATAAAGCCGGACAGCAGGAAATGACAATATTTCTGCAATCCGGCAAAGACAATCAATGATTAAGCGTTGATAGCCGTAATTTTGACACGGGTCAAAGACTGACGATGGCCCTGAGTACGGCGATAGCTTTTGCGGCGTTTCATTTTGAAAACGATGATTTTTTTGCCGCGGAACTGATCGACGATTTCACCTTCGACAGCAGCACCTGCAACGACGGGGGTACCGACGTTCAATTTGCCGCCTTCTTCGCCGACAGCATAAACTGTATCAAAAGTAACTTTAGCACCGATCTCGCCTTCAAGTTTTTCCAATTCGACAAAATCGCCGACTTTGACGGTATACTGTTTGCCGCCGCTCTGCATAATTGCGTACATTTTTAAACTCCTTTACTTTATTTCAACAAAATTGTTTTATATCCATATAGCAATAATTCATATAATTTACACCCGCATCGCCATTTTTTCAAGTCGAAAGTCCGGATTTAACCGTTTTTTTTCAAAAAAAGGTTTTTTTACGCAAACTTTCGACCATGGAACGCAGTTTTTCACGGGCATTTCCGACATCATCCGTTCCGGCACTGATCGGAATTATTTCAATCGTTTCCGATGCAAGTTCCTCGCGAAGCAGAGCCAGATTTTCTTCCGCATCCGGTAAATCCATTTTGTTTGCCAGAATTATTGACGGACGTTTGGACAGCCCCTTCATATAAAGTTCCAGTTCATTCTGCAAATGTCTGAAATCCTCCCACGGGGTTCTGCCGTCAACACCTGCCATATCCAGCACATAAGCAAGGACATACGTCCGTTCAATATGCTTCAGAAAAGCGTGTCCGAGACCGACATTCATACTCGCTCCGTCAATAAGCCCCGGAATATCAGCAATCGTCATACGGGTATAATCCGCAAATTCAACCACTCCGACAACCGGATGCAATGTTGTAAAAGGATAAGGTGCGACCTTCGGCCTTGCTGCAGACAACTTGGAAATAAGCGTGGACTTTCCTGCATTCGGATAACCGACAAGTCCCACATCCGCAATAGTTTTCAACTCCAGATGAGCATGAACAACTTCGCCGTCCTCACCGAGTTCCCGTTCATGCGGAGCACGGTTGTACTTGGTTGCGAAACGGACATTTCCGCGTCCGCCCTTGCCGCCTTTGGCAACAACAAACTTCATTCCGTCTTCAGTCATATCGACTATAAATTCACCGGTATCACCATCTGTAACTACCGTACCGACAGGGACTTTCACAAACACATCCTCACCGCGGCGTCCATGCATATTGCTGCCCTTGCCGTGCGGACCGTTTTTGCCCATATAGTGACGGTTATAGACCAGATCCTGAAGACTCTGTTCATTTTTTGATGCAACGAGAACGACATCGCCGCCGTCGCCGCCGTCACCGCCGTCCGGACCGCCGAGCGGGATGTACTTTTCACGGTGAAAACTGCAGCAGCCATTGCCGCCGCGGCCACCGGTCACAGTAATATCTGCCTTATCTACAAACATTTACGACTCCTTTCCTAAACAAAAAACCCGAAGCGACAACATTCATCACCTCGGGTCTTTTCTGCCTGCACTCCGGTTCAAGCCGGAATCACTCTGCAAAGTTTACGAAACTCAGCAGGGAATGATATTGACGGTGCGGGCACTCTTTTTGAATTCGACAGTACCGTCGCAGAGAGCGAACAAGGTAAAATCGCGGCCGCAGCCGACGTTTTTGCCGGGATGGAATTTGGTACCACGCTGACGGACGATGATGGAACCTGCACTTACGCATTCACCGCCAAAAGCTTTAACACCCAAAAATTTCGGATTACTGTCACGACCGTTACGGCTGCTGGATTGTCCTTTTTTATGTGCCATAATATCACCTCTTTTATTATATGATGTTTCTTTGATTTCAATTTTCAAAATGTGTTGAGACATAAATATACTTCATAAAAAGAAAAATGCAAGTACTTTTTTAAAAAAAATACAAAATTCATCTTTTTCCTATCCTGACAAAAAAATAAAATCTCAATAAAAATAAAAAAAATGCAAAAAAATCGCTTTTTTAACACTTTTCCATTTGAAATTGTGCCTATTATGTGGTAAGTTTTATTATGTTTATATTTTCATAATTTGAATCAACTAACAAAGAGGTTATACATGAAAGTTACAAATATCGTTTTGAGTATCATCATTCTGCTGCTCGCAATCGCCCTTGCTGTTTCATCATTTTTCCTTTATGAAAAACGTGAGATCATGCTCAACGGTTGGGAAAAACTCACCACCACCATCAATGAGACCGCAACCGAACTCGACAAAAAGAGCGGAACCAAACTCGCCGAAGAACTTACCCAGAATGAACTCCATCACACCAATTACGCAAATCTTGATGACAAATTGAAAAAACTTAACGAAGGCGCCGCAAACCTCGTCAAACAGCGTGACGCCCTCGCCAATACTATTATAGAAATCGCACGTACCGTCGAAGCAAACAATGTCCCCATGGAAGAGGCTTTGACCAAACTTGAAAGCAGCTCAGCTTCAGCAGAAGATGTCCAGAAACAGGTCCGCATTTTCCGCCAGCGTCGCGATGCTGTAATCGATTCAATCGTCGCTTCATGCCGCAAAATCGGTGTCTCTGTCAGCAAAAACGACCTCAAAAACGGCAACTCCGGCAAAGTATTCACCCAGATCAACAAACGCCTCGATGCCATCAATACTCAAATCAGAACTTACGAAAACGAAGCCCGCAATATCGGCAGAATCAAAGGCGTCAACTCCTCATTCAATGCCGGCGACTATCGTTCATCTCTCCTCAAACTCAAAAATTCAGTTCAGTCCCTCAGCAACAAACTCTATTCAACCGAAGGCAAACTCCGCAGTGCCGAAAACCGCGTAAGACAACTCAACAACACTGTCAAACAGCGTGACCAGCGTATTTCCAATCTCAACTCCACCATCAACAAAAAGAATACCGAAGTCAAGCAGCTCAAACGTGCTCTCGGTCTGGAACCCTCCGCTGTCGTTCAGCCCTGGTCTGACGGATGTAAAGAATCCCGTCTCGCAGTCAAAGGCAAAATTATCGAAATCAATGATAAATTCGGTTTCTACGTTGTTGACATCGGCAAAAATACTCTCGTCGATCAGAAAATCGGCAACCGTATCAACAAAATCAATCCCAAACTTGTCAACAATATGCAACTTACCGTTGCCCGCAACATGAATACTCCCGAAGTCAAATTTGTTGCAAAAGGCAAACTGACCAATGTCGAAGATGACTGCTCTATCGTTGAAATCAGCGATTCAACCAACAAGGTTCTGATCGGTGATGACGTTTTCTTCGCAAAAGATGACCTCAAATAATAAGGAAAAGTTCAAAATGTCTTCAAAACTTATAACTGCTCTTATTATATTGACCGTCGCGGCATTGTGTGCCGCCGCCGCATTCCAGTATCTGGAAATGGAATCTTTCGGTCTCCCGAAAACACTGCAGGAAAGATTCTTCCCCGCCACTCCTGCTGATACTCCGGCAGCAGCAGAAGAATCATCCTCCGGCGAAAACTCCGAAAACAAAAATGCCGATGAAAATTCCAATTCCGGAAATACCGGGACTAATCAGGAATAATCAGGCATACAAAATGGCAAAATATTCATTTTCATTGATTGCAACGGCCGGAGTCATCCTCACGGCCGTTTTATTTTTTACCGGCTGCTCTCCCCAGGAACGCCGCGGAGTAAGCCCGATACCGCACAACCGTCCCGCCTCCTGGGAATACAGATCCTTTGCACGCTGAAAACAGGTTTGAAAAATGGCTCTTCTGGAAGTTCGTGACCTCAATGTCTGCTATAGAAAAAAAGGCGGTCTTTTCCGCAAAGACAAAATCCTTCATGCCGTCAAAAATGTAAGTTTTGACTTGGAGGAAAACCAGATCATCGGACTCGTCGGCGAATCCGGCTGCGGCAAAAGTACCCTCGGACGGGCAATCATGCAACTGGAAAGTATCCAGTCCGGCTCAATCAAATTCGACGGCGTGGATATGCAGACTCTCAAGGGAGCAAAACTGCGGAAATTCCGCAAAAATTTCCAGATGATTTTTCAGGACCCTTACAGTTCTCTCAACCCCCGCATGACCATCCATGCCGCAATGGACGAAATCCTGAAACTCCATACCAGACTCGATGAATCATGGCGGGAAAAACGCATTGTTGAACTCCTCGAAGCAGTCGGCTTGAATTATGAGGCTCTCAACCGCTATCCTCACCAGTTTTCCGGCGGCCAGCGTCAGCGTATCGGCATTGCCAAAGCATTGGCAGTCCAACCGAAACTTATTGTTGCGGACGAACCGGTTTCCGCACTGGATGTCAGTGTGCAGGCCTCAATTATCAATCTTTTAAGTGAAATACGCAAGCGGAGTTTCATTTCGTTCATATTTATTGCTCACGACTTAAGTGTGGTAGAACATATCAGCGATATTATCATGGTCATGTACCTCGGCGAAATCGTCGAATCCGGTCCCGCCCATGAAGTCGTCGCCAATCCGCAGCATCCATACACCAAAGCACTGCTTTCTGCAGTGCCGAAAATAACCGATACTCCGGAAAACAATTCACGAATACTGCTCAAAGGCGACCCGCCGTCTCCATACGAAAAACATACCGGATGTCCATTTTTCAGCCGCTGTCCGATGTCAAAACCCGAATGCGGGACAAGTGCCGTTTCTCTGGTCTCCGCTGACGGTTCAAACCATTTAAGCAGCTGCTTATATCCTGAGGAGGTAAAAAATTTATAAGTTCATACAAAAAATCCCGCCGTTTTTCCGTGCAGTTTCAATCATCGCATTGCTCGGGATAGTCCTGCGTCTCCTGATTTCATATCAGATAAGCAAAATCACTGATTTTGTCTATGCACCGCCGTCAACGACCGACCTTGCAACGTACATGAAACTTTCACGTTCCATAGTCAACGGCACTTTTGAGGGAGCATTTTATTATCAGCCGTTTTATTATGCGGCGTTTCTGCCGCTCATACTGCTTATTTTCGGACAGAATGTCTGGGCGGTCATCACTATTCAATCAATAATCGGCGGCATGACAATATTTTTTGCCGGCTGGGGAGCAAAAATACTTCATAATGAGAAAAGCGGTATTGTCACTGCAATTCTGCTGGCACTCTCAAACGTACTTGTTTTTTATACGCCGTTTCACAAAATTGCAACGCTGCAAACCTTTCTGGTTACACTGTTTACCTTCTTTCTGATACTCGCATTCAAAGATGAAAAACAGCGGCTGCGGCATTGGATTTGTGCAGGTGCTTTTCTCGGCATGGGCTGTGCAGCAAGAGGAAACCTTTACATTATGCTCGTCGGACTTATCCCGTTGATACTGTGGAAGTTCCCAATAAAAAAATCTTTCAGCCGCATCGGAGTTATTATCGGCATGACGATTTTGATGCAGCTGCCTTTTATGATTTATAACTCCATACAGGAGAAGCGTTTATGCGGCAGTTCAACCGCGTCATCCGCAGTTCTCGCCCTCGGCAACACTCCTGAAGCCCCGCCGGGAGGCTTGGAATATCCTGAAAGTTATCATGTTTTCATGAAAAATGAAAAAACACGCAGTGTGCCGTTGCAGATATTGGATTATCTTTTTGCAGAACCGCTTGCGTATCTGGAACTTACATTCCGCAAAGTGATGTTTTTCTATGATGAAAAAGATTTGCCGAACAATGTAAATATGTCACTGCAGGGCGGACTGTTTCTCAACAATAATATTTTCGGCTGGGTCGGATGGATACTGATTTTGTGCATAGGGGGAATTTTATTCAATCTGAAACGCATTTTCAAAGAGCGTGATTTCGGCACATTGATTACGGTTTCCAACATAATATTTTACGGACTTTCGATTGCAATGTTTTACAATCTGGCACGCTTCAGGGCTCCGATACTGCCGTCAATGGCGATAATGGGCGGAATTTTTGCGGTCCAGTGTTACGGCAAAGTCAAAGCAAAAGATTTCAAAAAAGTTCTGCTTGCACTCTGCGGCGGCATAATAATTGCCGTTGCATTTGCTCCGGCATATCAGAGTTATGAAAAATACATCATGCGTCTGGTCCGTCCGAACGGTACACATATAACAGCCTTGAGCGGTCAGAAAGCAGTTTTTGATTACGGACCGTTTTATTTCGGCGGTCATAACATCGCCGAAGTCAAAGAAGGAGACGTTATTGAAAAAACTTTTGCCGGTATCCCCGGCGACACCAAAGGCTTTCTCATCATCAATCCATGTTTGTTCAAAAGAGTTTTGCTTGAAATCAACGGCAGACGGATGTATTGGACAAACAGCAAAACAAAATCACTCAACCTGCCATGCAAACTGCAGGACGGCAAAATCACCATCCGCCTGCTGCGTATAGATACAGAAATATCGGCAATGATGATAGACACTCAAAGAAATTACGGACGTTCACAGCTGAACGGCAGAAATATTGACGGCGAATGGCAGATGCGGTTCTATTATTGAGGTGGAAATGGGAATTTTCAATACAAAATGGCCATTTTATTTCAGCGGCACGATGCTGGCATTTGCAATCCTTTTGAGTTTGTACGTATTAAATGATGTACTGGGGATGGGCGAAGCAATGACTGCAGTCAATGAATTCTGTCATAAATCATTTGATGCAGGCAGACCGCAAAGAGTGCATTTTGATTATTGTACAGTTTTTGCATTCGGCATTATGCTGGGGGCATTTACGGCATCAATTTTCAGCAATAATTTCCGCATTCAAATCACACCTGACTGCGGCGGTTCATTCACATCACGGCAGTTCAAAAGTGTTTTCGGCGGCTTTCTGGGCGGTTTTCTGGTAATGCTCGGCATCCAACTTGCGGGGGAAAACATTTACGGACATCTCGTCGGAACGATTCAGCTGTCCGGAAGTTCCTGGCTTTTTCTTATTTCAATGCTGCTTAGCGGCACATTGCTGTCACTGCTTTTTGAACGCAAAGGCATATCGCAGGATGGAGGAGACAGCAAATGAATACTCCAATGCATCTTTCTGCAGCGGCAAAACTTATCGCCGCAGGTTTTCTCGGCTTTCTGGTCGGGTTCGTCATGCTCAAAAGTGATCTTATCTGGCGTCGGGCGGTTTCGGGAATATTTCTGCTCAAAAACAGCAGACTTATCAAAACGATTCTGCTGTATCTGCTGCTCGGGACTGTCGGATTTTTCATTTTGCGGAGTATGAATCTGGTGGAAGTTCATGTAGTAAAAGGCTATTTCTGGGCATCAATAATCGGCGGATTATCAGCCGGTATCGGGATGACTTTGTGCGGCTTCACTCCGACGACTGCCATCGCATCGTTGAGCTGCGGCAGGCTGTATGTTTTGTGGACACTGCTGGGAATGCTGATGTCAATACCCTTTGTGCGGTATGCCAATGACTTTCTGTCACGGAGTATTTACAGCTGGGGGGACAGCATACTTTCAACACCGCAGCCGTCACGTTTTATAAGTGCTTCAAATCCGGGATTTTACATTGTTATTGCCTCTGCATTTCTGATTTTCCTCGTCCATTTTACTGTCGGGGACAATGAATAATAATATCCGCTTTTGTTTTGTGCAGATGAATATTTTTCTGATTGCAAAAAGCATTTTGCCTCCTAAATTAACAGTGCAAACTACAGGAGGTATTTATGCACGAACAAGATTATCTGACCAATAATTCCGGCATTCCCATCGCTGAAAATCAAAATTCCCGTACCGCCGGGCCGCATGGACCGATATTGCTCGAAGATTCATGGCTGATTGAAAAACTTGCCAATTTCAACCGCGAAGTCATCCCGGAACGGCGAATGCACGCCAAAGGAGCGGGAGCATACGGAACTTTTACTGTAACAAACGATATAACTCAATATACCTGTGCCAGACTTTTTTCAGACATCGGCAAAGTCACCAAAGTTTTTGTCCGGTTCTCAACAGTGGCAGGTTTTCGCGGTGCGGCGGATGCAGAACGCGACATTCGGGGGTTTGCAGTCAAATTTTATACCGAAGAAGGCAACTGGGATCTGGTCGGCAATAATACTCCGGTATTTTTCATCCGTGATGCCCACCACTTTTCCGACCTCAATCACGTTGTCAAAAAAGATCCTGCAAGCGGGCTTCATTCCCCGACTGCGAACTGGGATTTCTGGACAAGTCTGCCCGAAGCACTCAATCAGATAACTATCACTATGAGCGATGACGGTATTCCGAAATCCTACCGCAATATGCACGGCTTCGGCAGTCATACATTCAGCATGTACAACAGTGCGGGGCAGCGTGTATGGGTGAAGTTTCACTGGGTATGCCAGCAGCCGATTGAATTTCTGACCGATGAAGATGCCCAAAAACTATGCGGCATGGATCGAGACAGCCATATCAGAGACCTCTATGAAGCCATCGCACGAAAAGAGTTTCCCCGCTGGCAGCTCTGCATTCAGATAATGACCGACGAAGAAGCTGCAGCTCTGCCGTTCAATCCTTTTGATTTGACCAAAGAGTGGAGCAAAACAGATTTTCCTCTCGTCGAAGTCGGCATGATGGAACTCAACTGTAACTGCAAAAATTATTTTGCTGAAGTCGAACAATCCGCATTTAATCCCGCCAATATGGTTCACGGCATCGGTCCGTCTCCCGATAAAATGCTGCAGGCAAGACTTTTTGCTTACGGAGACGCACAAAGATACCGCCTCGGCGTAAATCACCACCTGATTCCGGTAAATCAGCCGCAAAATCACGTCAACGGCTACTCCCGTGACGGAATGATGCGTACCGACGGCAATTACGGAGATAAAATTTCTTATGAACCAAACAGTTACGGCAAATGGCTCCAGCAGAGATATTATGCAATGCCGCCGACAGATATTGACGGCAAAGGCGATTATTATTCATTCAAATGTGATGATGACGACTACTTCAAACAACCGGGCGAACGCTTCCGTGCCATGACAGAAGCTCAACAGCAGAGATTGTTTGAAAATACCGCCCGCTCTCTGCACGGCGTTCCCGAATTTATCAAAAAAAAGCACATCATGCACTGCTCAAAAGCCGATGAACATTACGGAGCCGGTGTTGCCATGGCAATCAAAAAACTCGAAATGTCCGCAAATGGGAAATAACCTTTATGTTCAAACAGAAATTATATATTATTTTCGGCTGTATTCTGTGTGTTTTCGGGATGATCGGAATTTTTGTGCCGATTCTGCCGACAACGCCTTTCCTGCTGGCAGGGGCTATGCTTTTTGCCCGCTCATCGCCGCAGTTATACCGCAAATTATGCAGCAATGAATACCTCGGAAGTTTTATAAAAAATTACCGTGAACACTGCGGCGTACCGTATAAAACCATACGCAAAGCCATGCTTTTTCTGTGGCTTACGGTCGCAGTATCTGTTTATTTTACCGGACAGCCATGGCAAAAACTCATACTTTTTGCCGTTGGCTGCGGAGTTTCGCTCCATTTGTTATCGCTCAAAAAAAGCAATCGCAAGCCATTGAATTTCACCTTGATAGAACTACTGGTCTCAATCGGAGCAATAACAATACTGTGTTCGATTCTGCTGGGAGTTTTCAATCGTGCCCGTGCTGCAGGAGCCAAAACTGTCTGCATGAACAACCTCAGACAAATCAGCATGGCACTGCATTTGTATTCTTTTGAATATGAAGATTTTATACCTCCGCTTGTAAACGGGATGCATGGCAGCTGCATGGTCGTAAAAATGAATAACTCTCCGCTCGGACTCGGACATTTGATCGGCAATTACGGAACTTCCCCCCGCAATTACGGCTGTCCGCTGAATCCCCAAAATCTGCCGTACAATGTTGCCCGCAACTGGCAAAACAGCTCAAACGCTCAAAATGCTTATTTGTACCGTTTTGATGATCAGGATTTTAAACCAAAACTCTCACACCCTGAAAATTCAAAACGGTCATTTCTCATAGATTTCTGCTGTATCAGCAACAGCAAAAATATTATCGCCCACAACTTCGAGGACATAAACTGTGCATACGTTGACGGCTCTGTCAGACGGCACAAAAACTCCCCTGCCCCGAATCACCTTTTTACTCTCACTATGACAATCAGTAACGGTCAAATGCAAACCTCAAGTGCCGCCGCATGGCAAAATGCAGACTCATTCTGATATTCCGGGCTCTGATTCCATTGCATATAATATTATTTGCTAAAAGATAGCATTTTCATTTAATCCCAGTGAATCACAAACGCAAACACTTTAAAATAAACATCTTACAAATAAAATAATCTTGACGGCATTTAAATTTATTATCTTTTCAAATTTGCTTTTTCCTCTCTTTATGGTATATTGACATTGCAGTTTGAAATACGTCTTTTGAGGAGTGGATGTATTAAAAAATTGCAAAATCAGGCGGCGGAAGTCATGAATTAAGCCGCCTGTTTTTTTTAAAAATCTGCAACTGCAACAAACAGAAAAAGTTTGGCTCTGTACTAAACATTGACTGATTTTTTATTACAAGGGGGCTTACGCCGCCCCGGCGTTCCACCCGCCTTTCTATTACGCTGACGCGTGACGCCGATTGCCTTATCACGGCGTAGCTTTAGCGAAGACGGAACCCCGGCACCGGGTATGACCCGGTG
>JAFVUZ010000166.1 GCA_017502435.1 Lentisphaeria bacterium | reverse complement strand
TTTCTGAATGATGGACACTTTTTACTGATTGATGAACCGACAAACCATTTGGATATGAAAGCCAGAGAAACCGTTTCAGCATACCTGAAACGGAAAAAGGGATTTATCTTAGTCTCTCATGATCGCTGTTTTTTAGATGGCTGTGTTGACCATATCCTGTCGATCAATCGGTCAAACATCGAAGTGCAAAGCGGAAATTTTTCTACTTGGTTTACCAACTTCCAGCGTCAACAAGAATTTGAACTCGCTCAAAATGTGAAGCTGAAAAAAAGCATTGATAATATGCAAAAGGCCGCTAAAAGAACTTCTGTCTGGTCAGACCGAATTGAAGCGTCAAAATATGGGAACGGCCCGGTTGACCGAGGGTATATTGGTCACAAATCTGCCAAAATGATGAAACGCTCAAAGGCTATCGAAGTGCGGCAGCAACGTGCAATCGAGGAAAAGTCCGGCCTTCTCAAAAATTTGGAAACCGTAGAAGATTTGAAAATCGCTCCGCTTCTCTATTTTTCAGATACCTTAGTGACTTTCTCTGATGTTGTACCGATTTTTGACGGCAAAAATGTCTGCCAGCCAATCTCGTTTACAGTAAAACAGGGAGAACGCATTGCCCTTGATGGGAAAAATGGTTCTGGAAAAACGAGCATTCTCAAGCTACTGATCGGGCAACAAATAGAACATCGTGGGACGGTTACAATAGGTTCTGGAATGATATTGTCCTATGTGCCTCAAGATACTTCCATGCTGAACGGTTCGTTATCAGAGTTTGCGGAAGCCAATCGTATTGATGAAAGTTTGTTTAAGGCGATCTTACGGAAAATGGATTTTTCACGAATACAGTTTGAAAAGAAAATGGAAGATTTTTCGGCGGGACAAAAGAAAAAAGTGTTGATAGCAAAAAGCCTTTGTGAACAAGCGCATCTGTATGTGTGGGATGAACCTCTTAACTATATTGACATCTATTCCCGAATGCAAATTGAAAATCTGATTAGGGAATTTTCTCCTACAATGATCTTCGTAGAACATGATCTTGCTTTCAGAAATACGATTGCTACAAAAACAGTATATATTGAAAGCACTCCCGGTCAAAGCTGTCAATGGTCAAGATGAACGGCGCATTTCATGCGCCGCCATTGACAGCCCTGCCCGGTCTTGCTCTGCGGTTATCAAGGCAGGCAAGCCTCAGGGGTGCTTGTCCGCCTCCTTTGATTTTGAGTGGAGGTCAGTGGCCGAAATTGGCCTCAAATTGAGGCCAATTTCGACAGGTACTTGCAAAGCCCGGAACTCTTGCAAACTCTGGTTTTCTGTGATACTATTTTGATACTAAGAAAACGAGGTGTCCCAAATAACAGGTGAAATATTAACATATTTGCGAAAGTTTTTCCTGCAAAATCACCTCAAATACACCCTACTATATCTGAATTTGCCGAGTGGGAATAAAGACAACGGTCCCCAAAAACCAAGTAAAATCCAGGTTCTTTTGATTGCCAGCCCTTTTTATGGCAACAAAATGGCAACAG
>JAFVUZ010000165.1 GCA_017502435.1 Lentisphaeria bacterium | reverse complement strand
TGTTTTACCGTTGTATTGCCTCAAAAAAATTCATAAAAACTGCACATCCTTACGCCCGTCAGGGCGCACTTCACGTTTGCCGCAGGCAAACTCTTCACACCTTCACATCTTCACTCAATCAGCGTTCACGCTGATTGAACTGCTGGTCGTAATTGCCATAATCGCAATTCTTGCCGGAATGCTCTTGCCCGCATTGAATAAAGCAAGAGAGAAAGCTGTTGCAGCAGAATGCATTTCAAATTTGAAACAGATGGGAATAATTTATAATTTTTATGCAATGGATAACAATGATTTACATCCGCTTATTATCAAAAAAACAGGTGGCGGAGATTTAACGCATATTTATTCTTCAATTCTTGCACGCGCCGGATACATTACCAACCGTGCAGAACAATTTCTTGTTTGTCCGACCAAAAGAGAAAAAAATCCCGGTGGGTATGCAATATATGGCAGAATGTCTGAGCATGCAAATGAAATGTCTGCGGATTACTGGGGAACTGTTGCATTTTCCGGCAGTGAAACATTTTATTTTGTCAAAAATGCAAAAATTGAACAGTCTTCACGATTTCCGCTGCTTGCAGATTCTGTACGTCCTGACACAAAAGCGTTGAATTGTCTTGCCGCATTCACAATTACGGATACGACATGGGGACATTTCGGATTGCGTCACGGGAATGCAGGAAATATAGTTTTTCTGGATGGCAGTGCATCTGCAATAAAAGCAGATAATTCACTGAAAGAAGTGTTTTTTGCATTGAGCAAACGTACAAATTGGCCATATCCGAGAGCGTGCAGTATTGACGGTGTAGTGGGAAGTGCAGTCCAATAATTAAAAAAAAGGAACATTTATGAAATCTAAATTTTTTCTGATGTTGGCAGGTATTATAACTTTTAATATCTGTCATGGTGCCATAATTATTGATAACTCTTACAAGGCAAAAGCAGAGATAAAAGAACTTATTTCAGCGGAAAAAACTGCACTTGCTGAACTTAATACTTATTTGAATAAAATTTTCGGAAAAACTGCTGAAAAAGATAATAAATTCGTTATTCTCCGGCATGATGAAAAATTGAGTAAAGAAGAATTTACAATCTCAAGTGATAAAAAAGGCAATATAATTATTTCCGGAGGCAGACCGCGTGGTGTGATGTATGGAGTATATTATTTCCTCGACCGTAAACTCGGAGTAAAATGGCTCACCGCTGATGATGAATATGTTCCGACTGCCGAAAATATTAAAATTGAAAAAGTTGATTATCACGGAAAACCTGTTTTCAATGCCCGTATTTTTTCAAGTGAAGTTTGGGGTAAAAATTCAGAAAAAGTCCGCAGATGGTGTGCCCGTAATTTTATTAACGGCAAAGGCGGAAAAATTTATCCTGCTGATGAAAAATTCGGGGAAGAGTTGATGTTCTCTCCACCGACAAGATGTCATGGACTTTTTCAAATCGTAACTCCGGCAAAATATTTTAAAAGCAATCCGGAATTTTGGGCATTGCAGAATGGGAAACGTACTCATCGTGATAAAAGAGGGTTGACTGCTGATTATTGTCTTACAAATGAAAAATTGGCTGAAACAGCCGCCAGGGAATGTCGTGAATTTCTCAAAAAAAATCCGACTGCCAGATATATTTCCATTCAGGAAGGAGATTTTACGAAAGGGTATTGCGACTGTACACCTTGCAAGAAGCTGGTAAAAGAATGCGGCAATCGGGAATCTGCACGCTGGGTATTTTTTGCCAACCGGGTGGCAAAAATTCTGAAAGATGAGTTCCCGCAGACAAAATTTCTTATTTTTGCTTACACTGCCAGCCGACAGCCTCCGGTAAATATCAAGGCTGAAGATAATGTATGCGTTCAGCTCTGTGCATGGAATAACCGCCGCGGGCAGGCATACAATCATCCGAAAAATAAAATAGGCAATACATTTTTGAAGCAGCTTGAAGAATGGAAAAAAGTTTGTAAAAATATTCTTATTTGGGATTATACATATACTTTTGCTGATCGTTTGCTGGTTGCTCCTGACTTATTGCTTAATATTGATAATTTCAAAGCATTTAATGAAATCGGTGTTGATGGAATATATCCTGAAAATGGCGCACCTGAAGAAATTTCTTATGGAATGCCATTCAAAGCATGGCTGCTGCCGCGAATTATGTGGAATCCCGCTGAATGCGGAAACGGAGAAGAGCTCGAAAATATTTTCTGTGAAAGTTATTACGGCAAAAAAGGCGGCAAATATGTTGCTGAATATTATAAACTTCTCCGTGACGTAAACCGCAAACAGGGCTTTGTTAATTATACTTCAGGCGGAGTTATCGGCAAAGCGGCTTTCGAGTCTCCTGAAATTACAGCAAAAGGTTATGAACTTTTCAAAAAAGCAATTGCAGAAGAAAAAGATCCTGTTTTGATAAAACGTCTTAAAACAGCAATGCTTCATGCCCAATATCAGGTTATCCGGAATTTCAGTAAAGTTCAGAAAATTGGAAAATTCACTGAATCTTATGATGATATTGTTAATGATATGATAAATTTGATAAAGGCAGATAAAAATACGTCTGCCGCACTTAAAAACAGATTTATCAAAAATATAAATTCATTTGCATTGCTGAAAAATATCAAAGCAGATGCTTCGCAGCTTTATGCTAATTATCTGCCTGCTAAGGCATACGACGGCAAAATTGATACCTGTTGGCATGCCGCAAACAGTACCGGATGGTGTCAAATTGAATTTGATAATGTAAAGGAAATCAGCCGTATAACTTCTGTTCATGGTTCTTCCGGCAGTAGTCATTCTGGAGAATACAGTATTTCCGGCAGTCTTGACGGAAAAAACTGGTTTGTTATCAAGCCGAAAACTTTTGTCGGCACCAGAGACAATCTGAAATGGGTTTATTCCGATGATGTGTTTGAAACGCCGGTCAAAGCAAAATTCATCCGTACCTATCGTTTGAAAGCATTTACGGAAAGAAAAATTCGTAACGATGTGGCATTTTATGAACAATGGTTCAACTTGAAAGAACTTCCGAAAGAACTTTTTGTAAAAACTAAATAAAATTATCCGTATAATCTTTAAGTGCTGTTGCAGAAAATAAAAATGCAACAGCACTTTTTTTGTAAAAAATCAGTCTATGTTTAGTACACAGCCAAAAATTATAAAAATGCTGTTTTTTTTGCGTTTTAAAGCCTCTCTATTGCAAAATACCATGTTTTTTCCGGCATCAAAAATCAATGTGACCGGCGGTGCCGTTCCGCAAAAGCAAATCAGGTCACTTCTTTTTGCCTGTAAGTTCAAAATATGACGGAAGTTCCGGATCCGGTTCGTAGGGCAGAAATGCGATACTGTAAATATCAGTATTTCTTGCTTTGATTGCGAGCTGAACGGTTTTGCCTTCAAGACTTCTGACATCCGGACCGTTCTTTTTCCAGCGGGCGATCATGGCAATATCGTCTCCGATTTCAGGCAGACTGTCTTCAAAAGTATAGCCGGGAATCGGTTTTCCGTTTTCATCACGCAGTTCTGCAGTGAATCCGCCGAAAGCTCCGGTTGAAATGTTGAGGCTCAAACGTCCGCCTTTGAATTTGAAAAACGGAGAAGTGTAAGTTCCGCCATCAATACCGAAATTCAGTGAAACAAATCCGTCCATGCGTATGCGGTAGCGGCGTATGCGGGTACAGCCATCTCCCCAGTTGCCTTCCTGAGCATAAAAAGAAAGTTCATCAGGTGCGCCGTGTCCGAATTTATTTCGGGTAGGAATCATTCCGATACAAACTTGACCTGAGCCATATACCCATGAATCATCCTGCGGAGGCGGAGTGAGCAGACTTTCGCCCCAGCCTTTGAATTTTTTACCGTCACGGGAGGCAATTATAACACTGTCTGTGGATGCAAGAGCATAACGCATCATTTTTTTGACATTATGTAATCTTGATTTCAGATTCGGACGGGAGAATATGCGGCAATTCCATTCGGATTCAGGGGCTTTGTGCGGAGTTCCTTCGTTGTATGGCGACGGCAGGTGCATCCCCGGTTTCATGGAGCCGTCATAATAACGCATGGGAAAGCCGAGCAGGATATGCGGAGCTCTGAAATAAGGACGGATTCCGTTTGTATAAAGTTCCTGTCCTTCGGCAAAAAGTTTATCAAATTTTTCATTGAATTCAAGTTTGCCTATCGGAGTGAAATTTATAAAATCTTCGGTAACATGGCACATGATTGTCCGTTTCCATGTCGGACCGTCATTGCGGAAACCACGGTGATACAGACGGTATTTACCGATACTGTGGTCAAAAAATGCCTGATTTGCAGAGTCATAACCGCTGTCCGGAGCAAGATTGAATCTACCTGTTTTCTGTTTGAATTTGAAACCGTCAGCAGAAACAAAAAGATACATTGCATATTGTCCGGCTTTTTCATTGGTGGCAATAAGTTTGTATTTTTCATCAACGGGGCAGGCGGGATTTGTGTCATAAAAAGCGGTTGTTACACCGGGTATGACATTTGTCGCACCGTCTTTCATCAGATGGTCAGTCATTGAGTTGTCAAGAACAACATTATAGCCTTCTTTTGAAAGATTCACCTGACAGCGTTTGAAATTTATACCGTCAGTAGTTTCTGCAACGCACAGCACATAACGGTTATTGCCGGGGGTTGCTGCTGTTTCAAAACGACCATGAGCGCGATAATAAAACAAATAACGCCTGCCGTCAAAAACAATTGATTCATAACTTGTATTATTACTGTCTTCATGCCTTTCGTCAGTAGTTAATACAATTTCTTCAGGAATAAGTTTATGAATTTGCTGACGGACATCTCCCTCAAGAGAGTTTATGAAAAAGTTGTCAATGAAAAGTTCCCGCTTAGCACCGAGATCGTAAACCATATTTTTGTTTCCTTTTTCTTTTGCCATACACAGCGGCATGATTGCTGTGAGCAGCAAAAAACCAATTTTGTTTAAACGTTTCATAAAATTCAAATACTTTCTTAATCAATATTTATATGACAGAGTTTTGTTTCCTGCAAAGTATGGGAGCAGTCCGGAAGTCCGCCGCAGCAGTAGCCGAGATGGAGTTGTCTGCCATTGAAAAACATGGCGATATAACAATATCCGCGGGTCGGAGAATCTTCCAGAATACGGTGATTTTGCCAGGTAACACCATCATCGGAACTTTCTGCAATAACCAGCGGAGTGCGTTTCCATTTTAGCGAGTCAACACGGACACTGCGGAGTACATTATGATCGTTCCAGACGGCATAAAGTTTGCCGGATTCAGGATTGCGTTTTATTGACATCGGAGCTTCCGGAGAGATGAATTCCGGAGCAGGAACAGCAGCGGTCCAGTTTTCGCCTCTGTTGTATGAAAAGGCTTTGTACTGGCAGCCGACGGCAGTACGGATAAAACACATAACTCTGCCGTCATTCATTTCCACAACTCCCGGCTCCATGAAACCGCGTGACATCGGGGAGGGGGGATAAATGGATTCTTTGCTGATTCTCCATGTAATACCGCTGTCATCGGAAATGAAAAATTTAACGATGCCGTCGCCCATTTTGCCGCTGTCGTACTGGTGATGTGCAGTCGGCAGAATCAATCTGCCGCTTTTCAACTGTATCAGGCGGTCATTATTGACAACGAAATAAGCCGGAGGAACATTGGCAATTTCAACCGGTTTGCTCCATGAGACGGTTTCATCATCGGAAAATATGATTTTTGAACGGCAATCAACAAAATTTTTCCATCCCGGAATTGCAGATTTTTCTGAATAAACCATAGCGATACGTCCGTTTTGAAGTCTCAAAAGTGAAACGGACATCAGATTCATTTTGGTATTTTTGAGAACAATAAAAGGTTTGCTCCAGGTTTTTCCGTTATCTTTTGACGTGACTGCGGCAATATCTGCGGATGCATGGTCATTGCTGCCGGTACCGTTATAGCAGGTATAGGCAAAATACAATGTGCCGTCGGCAAGTTTTACGAATGAACCTTCTGAATTGCGGGGATTTCCCGGAATTTTGTGTTTTAGAATGTGTTCCATGCTTTTTTCAACTTTCTTTACTTTTGCCATACACAACGGCATGATTGCTGTGAGCAGCAAAAAAATGATTTGTTTTGTAAATTTCATTAAATTCAAGTCCTTTTTTTTATTGTAAATATACTTGAAAATGTTTTTCCATAAGTTTGCGGAATTTTTCGATTGAAGTGCCTGCAAGAGCATCACATATTTGTATATGCGTTACAGCATTGCTGCTCCAGTTTTTCAATACAGTATGAAAAGCCGGATCAAAAGCTGAAATCAGAATATTTTGAAATTGACTTGCTATATCATTGCCGCCCATGCTGAAAAGTTTTGAATGGAATGCGATTTCGTCCTGAATGGATGGCACGCCGTCTGTCGCTGCAAGTTTCCGGAGTTCTGCGATCTCTTCCTGAGTGCGGTTTTTCCAGATGTAATTGACCATTCCCATTTCCATAATTACACGTATCTGCATGAATTGACGATATTGTTCTTTGGAAAAAAGTCTGGCGGCGGCAAGTTTGCGGACTCCTTCAAAAGCGTTGAAATGCTGACGCAGAAACATTCCTTTGCGTTTGCGTGACTCAATGACTCCGAGCGTTTTAAGACCGGAAATACCTTCACGTACTATATGACGGCTGACATTGAGCCAAGTTGCAATTTCTTCCTCTTTCGGCAGCATATCTCCGGCAGAAAGTTGTTCTTTTTGAACGTATTGCAGAATACAATCCGCTACGCTGTCCGCCAGAGTTGTTGATTTTTGTAAATTTTCGGATAATTGCATAAAATCTCCTTTATATATGTTGAATATGTTCAACTTATTAAAGGCATAAAATAACACTTTATTTTCAAAAAGCAAATAATAACTCTTAAAAATTTCAAAGAAATTCAATAAAAAAAGGGACGGTTTTTGACCGTCCCCTGAAAATACCGGAAAATTTTATGCGATATTGAATATTTTTTCAAGATCGATTTTTGCAGCGACATTGAGTGTAATAAGGGTTTTTGTGTGGTTGATTCCCTGAATATCATGTGTCATTTTGGTTGCAATCACATCAGCCAGTTCTGCGTTGGTGGCTACGCGGATCATAACGACGAGGTCGTATTCACCGGCGACTGTATAGACTTCTGTAACTCCGGGGAGTTTTGAAATTCCGTCAACAGCCTGACGCAGCAAGGGTCTTTCAACATTTACCAAAACAATTCCTGTGACCATGGGGCACCTCCTGTGGTTGATGTATTTGTTAAGACAACTTAGAGAATGAATCTCTGTCTGTAGTGTATATAGCCCATAAAATTGCTTTTGTCAAGTCTTTTTTGTAAAAAATTTACATTTTTTTTACTGAACGTTTTTATTTGCGTATCATCATTTCTTAAGAGCATAAAAAAATACAGCAAAGAGAGCAAAAAATAAAAAAAAAATAATATTTCCTCTTGAATATTTTATAAAGTTGATTTACATTATGCAATGTATATTATATATTCATAAGGAGATATTTGAAATGGGAAAAATTTTAAAACGTATTCTGACAGCTTTTCTGGTTATATTTGTGCTGGCATTTCTGGCATGGTTATTGAGTTATATGTATGATTCGATTCCTGTACTGCAGACACTTTTCGGCAGCAGTTCAGGCAATCAGGCAGGATTGCGGGTCCCGACAGATGATCCCGGCAAAGTTGAACTTTTTATGCCGGTTTTCGGCGGCAAAATCTCTCTGTTTATTTTTACTTTCATTATTTTTCTGCAGATTTTTGCGGTTGTCATGGCGGCTCATGTGGTCAAAAAAATTGTAAAAAGCAACTACAATGCGGCTTATAAACTTGCGAGATTCAAAAATGCAGATACATTTCTTGATTTGCCGCTGTATATCGGACTTTTCGGTTCGGTTTCATCATTTCTTCTGATCTCTTTTTCCCCACAGAGCAGCCGTCTGGTGGCATATTCATCAACGCTTATCGGTATTATTTTCAGTGTTATTGCCAGACTTGGCATTCTTTATCCTGCCAAAGAAAAAATAATTTCTGATGCCGCTTCTGAAAAACTTGAAATCAATGAATAATTCTCAACGGAGCATAAATTGAACCGGTCAATTCTAATTGTAATGCTTGACTTTATTGTGTTGTCGCTGCTGTCGATGATCACAGGATTGTCCACACTCGAAAATCCATACGGCAATGACGGTACCGTTGTCAATACAAAAACAGCTCAGGTTATCGCTGATAAACTCAAAAATGAAAAATCTCTCCTCGAAGAAGCCTATCTCGATCTGAAAGCAGCACAGGATAAATTCGGTTATTCACAGGCCCGCAGTGAGGCTATGCAGAAACTTGAGGCCCAGCTCGCCGCAACTGATATTCAGCTCGAAATCCTGGAAAAAAAAGACATCTCCAATGTTGATGTCAAAGAGAGCAAATCCCTCAGCAATGAAGCTGCAACTCTGCCCAGCAAATACCGCAGTGCTATGTCCAGAATTTCCGGCTCATCCGGCGGCGGTGCAGCTTCTGACGGCAATATTCTGGATGCTTTTGAGTTCGGAGAACCCGGTAATTTGAATTTCAGTGCGGTCAAAGATACTCAGCGTATCCTCGGTTTTACATCCGTACAAAGTGATGATGAAAACCGGATAGATTCTGAAGAACTTCGGAAAATGCAGGATGCTCTGCGTGGTAAAGATCTCGAAATCGCCGCCATAAACAAAACTCTCAAAGCAAGAGAACAGGATATTAAAAATCTTGAGAATGACAAAAATCTGCTTCAAAAAGATATTGCTCAAAAAGATGTGAAAATTACCGAACTTACTGAAACCGTTTTTCAAAAAGATAAAGTTATCCTCGCCAATAAAAATCAGCTCCGTATCAGCCGTACCCGTCTCGCCCGTAAGGAAAAAGAGGTCGGAGTCCGCGTCGAACAGGTAAAATCAATGCAGGGAATCGTCACTACTGCTATCAAAGACCTGTCAAAAACTCGCGCTGTTGCTGAAGAAGCAAAAAAAGAGGCAAATGAAGCCAAAATAGAACTCGTTTCGGTCAAAGAAAATTTGAGCCAGCTCCGTAAACGCATTGAAGGGAATGTTCTTGATTATTATGATCAGACGGTGCAGAATATCCGTATTTACATGGAGCAGGAACGCTTTTTCAGCAATAAACGCAATACACAAAGTATGTATCTGCCAGTCATCCGTGTCGAAAATAAACCGGTTGTAATTTCACTTTTCCGTCTGCTTTGCGGCGGAAAATTCGGAGAAGAAATGGAGTTGGAAAGCGTACTGCGTTATGTATCACGTGCTTATATGCCTGACGGCAGTGATACAAAAGGTGAAAGTGTGAAAGGTTTTCTGACCGTTCCCCGCAAGGATATCCGTGTGGGCTTGCTGGAACTTGAAGAGTATCACGGCAAAACATTATCATTTCTGACTTTCAGCGATCTCAAACGCAGAGGGCTGCAGAATTTGTATCTTTTCAAGGCAAACTCATTCGGTCATGACGGCGGCAGTCTGGAAAACCGCTGTTCATTGAGTTTGAAAGAAAATGATGAATATCTCTATATTAGAAATGCTCTTGCAACTTCCAGTGAAGCTATTGCAGAGGAGGGCGATCTGGTTATGAGTAAAGAGGGTGGTTTTGTCGGTATTGTCGTCGGCGTAACCCGTTACGAAAACGGCCGTTCAGAAGCAAAATGTTTTGTTTTCCCTGATACATTCCGTCTCCGCAATTCAATACGCATAGGAATTGACAAAGAAAACGGTAAAAAATATCTTGATGATTTTGAAACAATCGGAGCCAAACTTCTGCCGAGACTTCAACAGTTGGAGCAAATGCATGAAAAATAATTCTGAAAACAAAAATGATAAAGAAAGTTCCGGCAGTTTTTTTCAGGACTGTGAAAGTCTGCACACCAGAATAATCAATGGTGATACGACCTGCCGGAATTCTTTTTGTACTTCAGAAGGCTTGACTGATGAAGAATTGCAGAATCAGGTCGAACAGCCGGACTGGTCAAAACTGGAAGGGAGTTTTTCGGATTTGCATCTGATCGGTATGGGCGGTATGGGCACGGTATTCAGTGCCAAAGATTCTCTTTTTTACCGTAATGTGGCACTTAAAATTCTGCGTGGAGAACTTCGCAACAAAGACAAAAGCGTAAGAACTTTTATTCGTGAAGCCAGAATTACAGCTCAAATCGACCACCCCAATATCGTTCCTGTTTATAACCTCGGCATTTTTAAAGAGATGGGGGCTTATTTCAGCATGAAAAAAATCGAAGGGATAACTCTGGCTGAAATCTTGAAAAAACTTGAGGAAAATGACCCCGAATTTGAAAAAGAATATACGCTCCGTCGCCGGTTGGAAATATTTATAAGTGTATGCAACGGAATTGCTTTTGCTCACAGCAAAGGCGTGGTGCATTGCGATCTCAAACCCGGAAATATTATGGTTGGAGATTACGGCGAAGTCTTTGTTATGGACTGGGGGATGGCAATTTATTGTCCGGATAAGGATATGAGTCCTGAACATAGCAAAATTGTTCTTGGCGATAAAGACTCAAAGAACGGAAATGATAAGAATTTTACCTCTGAAACAGTAAACGGGACGCCGGCATTCATGGCTCCGGAACAGATTTTCGGCAAAATTGAACAGATTGATGAACAGACAGATGTTTACGCTCTGGGAATTCTGCTTTATACTATTTTGACCTGTACTCAATCACCTTTTCCGCCGCGGCTGCCGTCAGAGGAGATATTTGAGAAGGCTCTGACCGGAAATTTCCTGCCGCCGCGTAAACGGGCCCCGAAACGCAGAATTTCAAATGAACTCGAAATCGTTTGTTTGAAAGCTATGTCTCCCTATAAGCATGAACGTTATCCCAATGTTATGGCTTTGATGCAGGATATACGCAATATTCTTGATATGCATCCGGTTGAAGTTTATAATTCTCCGATATTGAATTTTATCAAATACTGCCGCCGTCATCCGATGATTCCGACTGCTTTGGTCGGGGCATTGATAACTTTGGGAGTGTTTTATTCATATTTTACTTTCAGCAATATGATGTCGGCCAGGGCACTGAAGCAGATTTTGACCTTGACAATAGATGAAAGTGTGCCGCTTTACGGCCGTTATCATGCGGAATTGAAAAATTATCAGCAGCAGTTGGACAGAGAAAAAGGATATGAACGTTTCTTTGGAGAACATAAAGATTTTGAGATGAAAAATATCTCTGCAAAACTTGATTTGAACTGCAACCAGATACTTGAAAGTCTATTCAAACTGAATGAGGTCACTGAAAACAGTAAATATTTACCGATGATAATGGATGCATTGAATTTCTGCATTCAATACAGTCTGGATGTCCGCAAGTGTGACAATATCAAAAAAATTCAACAGATAGACAGCGGACTCTTTTATACGGCTTACAAAAATATTATCAGAAAAAATTCTGCTTTACGCCGCAAACTGCAGTTGATTGCTATCTCAAGCGGTGAGCTTGTATTTAATACTCCGGATAAAAATATTGAAGTTTTCATATCCCGTCAGATAGATCAGGATTGGGATGGCGTTTCAAATGATTCAACAGCAAAACGGCAGAATGCGGAACTTATACTTAAACATGATTCTTTTTCAACTGTTTTGAAAACCGGAGAATATTCATTGCTGATAACTGACGGAAAAAACCGCAATATCACTATCCCGGTCGATGTGCAAGCCGGAGAAAAAATAAAAATAGATTTGACTTTCCCTGCTTACATTCCGGATGATTGCGTTTATATTCATGAAGGTAATTATTATTCAAATATTTCGCATCATTATTCAATCGGCAGAAAAATATATGTCGACAGTTTTTTCCTGCTTGACCGGGAAGTTACCATTGATGAATATAAAAATTTCTGGATGTCTGTCAAGGATTCCAATTTGCGTCAGAAATATAATCCGGATATTCTTTTCAGACGTGACGGCAGATATGTGGTTGAAAAACTTTTTGCTGCTGACGGGAAAATCCTTGCTCCATATACCGGAGATATGCCGGTTGCAGGTATTTCCGCAGCCGGAGCCCAGGCTTACTGCAGTTATATCAGTCAGAAAACCGGTATGAAATGCCGTTTGCCGTATTTTGTCGAACTTGAGAAAGCAGCCCGCGGAACTGGTCGCAGACTTTTTGTCTGGGGCAACAGATTTTATTCAGAATACGCTTTGCTGGCTGACAGTCCGCAAATAAAAAAATATCCGCTCGGTGCACCGCCGAAAACTTTTGCTAACGACTATTCATTGTACGGAGTTTATGATTTGACAGGCAATGTCCGTGAACTTGTACAGTTGAAAAACAGTGCAGATTCTTTTGCCGTTTACGGCGGTTCGTACAGAAATACTGCAAATTATGCAAAATGCGGCAATCTGTCCCGCTTCACTGACAACCATACCGATGTCGGTATGAGGTATGTCATTGAAGTCCCGAAAAATAAAGAAAAACCGAAGAAGTAATATGTTGATATGATTGATTTCCAGAATGTAGAAAAAATTTATTCCCAGATAGTTATTCTCAACAAGGTCAGTTTTCGTATAAATCCAAACGAAAGAGTAGGTCTTGTAGGGCCCAATGGTGCCGGGAAAAGTACGATTTTCAATATGATAACCGGAGAAATTTCTCCCGATTCAGGCTCCGTGGTACTGCCCAAAAATATGCGTATAGGATGCATGAAACAGCAGCTCCCTGACTGTACAGATGAAACAACTCTGCTGGATTTTACCGCCGATGCAATTCCGGAACTCAAAGAAATTGCTGCCGAAATCCATGAAATCGAAAATGAACTGAACGCAAATTCATCTATTGACAATGAACGCAAAAATTCACTGCTCAAACGGCATGGCGTATTGCAGAGTGCATACGAAAATCTCGGAGCTTACAATCTTAAAAGCGATGCGGAAGCCGCTTTGAGCAATCTCGGTTTCAATACTGCCGATTTCAGCAAGCCGCTGAAGAAATTTTCCGGCGGCTGGCAGATGCGTGCCATGCTGGCAAGAGTCCTGATTTCAAATCCTGACATATTGCTGCTGGACGAACCGTCCAACTATCTGGATATTCCTGCAGTTGAATGGCTCTGCAAATTTCTGAAGGGATATGCAGGAACTTTGCTGCTTATTTCGCACGACCGTTTTCTGCTCCGCAAACTGACTGATATTACCATTGAAGTCAATTCCGGCATGGTTACCCGTTATGCCGGAGATTATGATTATTACAAAAATGCCCGCGAGGAACGTATCGCCAATCTGCAGAGTGCCAAACGCAACACTGACCGCAAAAAAGAACACCTTGAACGCATTATTGACCGTTTCCGTGCCAAAAGTTCCAAGGCCGCACAGGCAAAAAGCTGGCAGAAAGCTCTGGATAAGATTGAAGATGTCGAAGTTATGCAGGATTTGTCATACAGCGGAGTTATTCGTTTTCCGGAACCTCCGCCGTGCGGCAGTGAAGCATTCAGAATTGAAAATCTTGATTTTTCATATCCGGATAATCCGCCGATTTTTTCAGATGTTTCACTGGCTGTTGATACAGGCGACAAAGTTGCGTTTGTCGGGTACAACGGCATGGGTAAAACTACTCTGCTGAAACTTATTGTCGGCAAACTTGCTCCGCAGGGCGGTAAAGTGGTTATCGGTCACAATATTATTTTCGGTTATCAGGCACAGGAATTTAATGATGTTCTTGTTCCTGAGCAGAGTGTTTATGATATTGTACGTTCAAACTTGAGGGCAGGGGATTCTTTGAATAATATTATGAATGTGCTTGGAGCATTCGGTTTTTCAGGCGAAGCGGCTTCCAAGCCGTGCAAAGTTCTTTCCGGAGGCGAAAAAATACGTCTCTCATTCGCCCGTATTTTTGTAAATCCGCCGAATCTGCTGATTCTGGATGAACCGACGACACATTTGGATATTGCCGCCCGCGAATTGCTGCAGAATGCGTTGAAAGAATACAAAGGTACTGTTTGTATCGTCAGTCACGATATTGAATTTGTCCGCAATGTTGCAACAACGATTGTGGCAATGGAACGTCCGAAAATACGCAAATATTTTGGAAATTATGACTATTATCTTGCCAAAAGTGCGGAATTTGCCGCCAATGATACGGAAAAAGTTCAGCCCAAAGCAGAAAAAGTTAAAACTTTTGACAGCAAAGAACGCCGTCAGGAACGGGCCAGACAACGTCAGGAACTTGCCGCACTCAAAAAAGACGCTGAAAAACTTGTGCAGTCTATCGAGAAAAAACTGGAAAAACTTCAGGTCCGTCAGAATGAACTTGCTCTGCTGCTTGCCGATCCCAATGCCAAAATAAATTTTCAGATGACCAACCGTGAACTTTTTGATATTCAGCAGGAGATCGCACGCAAAACCGAAGAATGGGAGGAGGCGGCTCTCAAACTTGAGGAAATCATCACTTCAAACTCTTGATTTTTTGATTTTATGCATTATTTTATAGAAAACAGGAAGGAATTTATTATGAAAATATTGTCAGTATTCGTTTTGGCTGCCGTTCTTTTTTTCTGCGGCTGTGTCAATGTTGATTATGTCGGACAGCGTTTGCCTGAACGTGACAGCAGTGAATATATTCATATCTATCCGTCAATGGAGGAAGTGCCGACGGAATACAAAGTATTGGGCAGAGGCAAAGTTATGACTCCGAACTCCTATGATTTGGATAAACTTGATGCTGTTTTGACTGAAAAAGCTCAAGAAGTCGGTGCCGATGCTGTGGCTATAGCGTCTAAAAAACGCGTTACAGTAACTGTAAATGACAGTATCCGTACCTCCGGAAACCGTCCCAATGGGTCATGGCACACTCAAAGCACTTCTCCTGACGGGCGTTATATTTATACTGACAGTTTCGGCAAACAGCAGGGATTGAAAAATGTCAGAACAGAACGTTACCGCATATATTATCAGGTCGTTTTTCTGACCAAAACCGACATTACTGCCAAGCCTGCAGCAAAACGCTGAACTGCCGGCTTGACTCTTTTTTTATTTGCTGTGTACTAAACGCAGATTGATTTTTTATTTGGCTCTGTACTAAACATTGACTGATAATAAAAAAAAAATTGAGGGGGTTCGGGGGTATAGTGAGTTGCGACAGCAACGAACGGCATACCCCTGATGTGGCTAATCCGGCGGAAGATTTGATTGCTCATTCCCTAGCGTTCCACCCGCTTTTATATAGGGGAGGAGCAATC
>JAFVUZ010000164.1 GCA_017502435.1 Lentisphaeria bacterium | reverse complement strand
GCATCCTGAGCCGCCGCATTCATCGCACTGGACGAGTTTGGGGATTTCGATTTTCTTGTCTGCACCGTAAATTGCTTCTTCGAAAGTTATCTGCAGATCGTAACGCAGATCATCGCCACGCTGCGGTCCACGCTGGGCACGGCGTCCGCCGCCGAAAAGGTCTTCAAAAATTGAACCGCCGCCGCCGCCGAAAACCTGACTGAAAATATCAAACGGGTCCTGATATGCACCACCACCGCCGCCGCCATTCTGGAATGCGGCTTCACCGAACTGGTCATACTGGGCACGTTTTTTTGAATCGCTCAGGATTTCGTAAGCGTGCGAGATTTCTTTGAATTTTTCTTCAGCTTCCTTGTTGCCCTGATTTTTGTCAGGGTGGTATTTGATAGCGAGTTTGCGGTACGCTTTTTTGATTTCATCTGCGGAGGCACTGCGGCTGACTCCCAGCATTTCATAGAGGTCTTTTGCCATAATTTATTACTCCTGAGTGTTGGCGGGTTCGTTAGTGGCGGCGTCATCGGCAGGGAAGTTTTCTGAGGAGTGGTCGGCTTCTTTGCCTTTGGAAACGATGACGCGGGCGGCACGGAGAAGTCTTTCGCCCATTTTATAGCCTTTTGAAACTTCCTTGATGATCATGCCTTCGGGAACGGTATCTGAATATTCCTGGCTCATGGCGTCGTGCAGTTCAGGATCGAATTTCTCACCTGCGGTTTTGAGTACGGTGACGTTGAGTTCATCCATGGCACGTTCGTACTGTTGAATGATCATCATGATCCCCTGTTTGATAGCCTCGACGTTATCAGACTTTTCGATGGCGATCTGAGCCATGCCGAGGAAGTCATTGACGTTGAGAAAAGGCTCGAGCGCATTGGCAGTACCGCTGATGCGTGCATCGGAAATATCTTTGGCGGTACGGCGGCGGAAATTCTGATAATCGGCCTGCATATAGAGGATTTTTGATTCAAGTTCTGCAATTTTTGCGTTGAGATCCTGAATTTGAGACTTTTTATCTTTTTTATTTTTTTTGTTTTCGGTTGGAACTTTTTCTGCTTCGGGAGCTTTTTGTTCCTTATTTTCAGTATTTTCAGTATTTTTTTCCATAATATTGTCCTTTATATTCATAAATTTATACATCATTTAATATAACATGAATCTTTGAAAATTCAAAGTATATTTTGTGAAATAATGCAATTACTTCTCTTGAAAAAATGCAAATTTGTGCTACATTGAGAATGTGAGAGTAAAAATAAAGAAAGAGAGGAAAAAAATGGCTACGAAAAATAAAAGCGTTTCTGAACTCTCAGGACGCAACAAGAAGTTCTACGATCTGCTCATGCAGTATCGTGACAAAGTTACCGATCAGATGAAATATCACGTCGAAGATGCTCTCAGCATCGATAACAATGACAAACGCGGCGTCACTACTCACATGGCTGATATGGGCAGTGATAACTCCCGGCATGAAATGGAACTTTCCATGCTGACTGAAGAAGGAAACGTCCTGCAGCTTATCGAAAATGCTCTCAAACGTATCATCGAAGGCAATTACGGCAAGTGCCAGGATTGCGGTGAGGATATTCCTGAAGCACGTCTGGAAGTTCGTCCGTATGCCGTTTATTGTGTGAAATGCAAAACAATCCGTGAAAAAAACGGCGGTTTCAATCCGAATGTTTGATTTTCTGAAAAAAATTTTTGCTCCTCTGACTCCGCATTCTGCAAGAGAATACAGATATTTTGCAGGATACGGAGTCGTTTGTGCCTTTCTTGTTGCACTTGACCAGTGGACAAAAATCATAGTTGAACGAACTTTTGTTCTGTATGAATCAAAAAAAGTTATTGATGGCTTTTTTTCGTTGACTTATGTAGTAAATAAAGGGGCCGCATGGGGAATATTGTCCGGTAAATGGTATATTCTGCTTGGTATTGCGGCATTGGCTCTTGCAGGATGTATTTTTTTCTTCCGCAAAATTACTGAAAATTACCCTGAACGTGTGGCTGCAGTTGCCCTTTTGGTGTCAGGAATCATCGGTAATTCCATTGACCGCATCTGGCGTGGAGCGGTGGTTGACTTTTTTGATTGTTATATTCAAATCGGTGAAAAAATTTATCATTGGCCGGTTTTTAATGTTGCAGATATCGCAATTTGCTGCGGCGTAGGGATTTACATTTTATCCAATCTGTTTCGCAAAGAAAAAAAAGATGCCTGATTTTTTGAATTAAATCAAGGCATCTTTTTTTTGCACTGTGATTCTGTTTTTCAGCGTTTATGCGGTTTGGTGAATTTTGGTTTTGCCGGACGGAGATTATTCTGGTATCTCGGCGGATTGTGGGGGTGTTGTTTGATGACTGCGGGTTTCCGGTTTATCACAACAGGTCGCTGATTGATCACAACCGGTCTCTGATTGATGACAACCGGAGGCGGCGGGGGAGGGGTGACAATGACCGGCGGCGGAGGTGCAATCACTGCGGGAGGCGGTGTCACAACAACCGGTGCCGTTGCAACAACTGCGGGCGGAGCAACATAAACTGTTTGCGGCTGACCGGTCAGCAGTCTGATGCTGTTGTCAACCAGTCTGACAATATCGGCGGCGAGTCTGACACCGTTATTTCCTTTTTCATGACGGTGATGATGAGGTGCGGCGTAAACTCCTGCAGCGGTAAAGGTTACGGCGGCAACGACTGTGATTTTGAAGAACTTGTTCATAACTTTCTCCTTTCTTTTATGGCTATTTCAATTTCTTCGTTTGCTAATTTTTGTTTTAGCTTTCTAATAATTAAGACGCTAAACTATTTTATTTATTGTATCAATTTATAAAAAATTTTCCGATTTTTTATCACAATATTATGATAATTATTTCTAATTGCTTGAATATAAACTGTTTATGGTTGAAAAATATTTTTCAAAAAATATATTCATCTCCGGTTAAACAGGGAATATTATGGTTATATTCCCGAAAAAAAAAAGGAGAATCCTATGAAAATCACCAAAACAATCCTCATCGCACTCATCACCGCAGCATCCGTCAGCACCTTCGCCTATGGCTCTATGTGCGACAACAACGGCAGCAAAAAAGCAAAATGCCACGACAAAGCTGTAAAACACACCAAAACCCCAAAAGGTGAATCCGTTTGTCCCGTTGCTGTATGGGCAGCCGAAGCCATCGGACCGGACGGTAAAGTTCTCGATGAAACAGTTATGATTTGGGAAACTGCCGACGGCAGTACCTGGATTGCTAAAAAAGTCAAGCACGCCGACAAAAATCATCAGCACGCAAAAACGGTTAAAACCGCTGACGGCAAACAACTTGCAACTGTAACTTGTGCAGAAAATGCGAATAATTCCAAAATGGATATCGTCAAGTCAGCTACTCCATGCAAGGATAAAGGTTCTGCCAAGTGCGATGCCGCCGAACATACCAAAAGCGTTAACGGTAAAACAATCGTCTGCAGTTCAGCAGATAAGAAAGATGCCGACAAACGTTTGACTGCCGAGGCAAAAAATAATGTCTCAAACGATGGCTATTTCCTCGTCGTTGAAGAAGATTAAGTAATTAGGGGCTGTTGCAAAACTGTTTTGTGGGGAAAAAACCTTTTTGAAAAAAGGTTCTTTTCCCCACACCCCATTTTCCAAAAACTTTTACCGTAATTGCTTTTATTATCCTAATAAAAGCAATTACAATTTGTTTATTACAACGCTCTGTTCCCTTTGAGGGGGGATAATGAAATTAATTTTTTGAGAAAAAATTGAGGGGTTTGGGGTATAGTGTTTTGCGTAAGCAAAACACGGCAATACCCAAATTGTGGCGAAGTCTGGCGAAAGATTTGTTTCGTCATTCCGCAAAAAAGCGGAAGGACGAAACGAACATTTCGCCGAAAAACAGCCTGACGCACCCAGCCGCTGACACTCACGCGCCAGCGTCACATCGCACCGGGTCGTACCCGGCGCGGGGGATACAAGGGGGCGGCGTAAGCCCCTGCAAAAAAGCACAAAATAAGTTATCTCCCCATATTGGGAATATAGCATTTCAAAAAAGGTTTTTTCCCCACAAAACAGTTTTGCAACAGCCCTATTTTTTATGCATTTTCCTGCTGGCGGAACTGCATTTCGTAAAGTGCTTTGTAGGCACTGCCAGCTGTGTTTACAAGTTCATCGTGTTTACCGAGTTCCACAAGTTCACCGTCATTGATAACGGCAATGCGGTCGGCATTTTTGATAGTGGAGAGGCGGTGGGCGATGATGAAAACGGTACGGTTCTGCATCAGATTGTCCATCGCTTTCTGCACGATGGCTTCAGATTCGTTGTCAAGGGCGGAAGTCGCTTCGTCCAGAATGACAATGGGAGCATTGCGGAGCATGGCTCTGGCAATGGCAACACGCTGACGCTGACCGCCGGAAAGAGTCAGTCCGCGTTCGCCGAGCAATGTATCAAGTCCGTCAGCAAGACCGGCTACAACATCTTCAAGATGTGCGGATTTTACGGCATTCTGCAAATCCTCTTCGCTTGCAGCGGGATTGCCCATCATGATATTTTCGCGGATGGTGCCGGAGAAAAGGAAATTATCCTGAAATACCATTGAAATATTGCTGCGTAATGAATCGAGTGACATCTGGCGGATGTCTTGGCCGTCGATTTTGATTGAACCTGATTTTATATCGTAAAAGCGGGGCAGCAGGTTTACCAGAGTTGATTTTCCTCCGCCTGAATTACCGACGATGGCAAGGGTTTCACCTTTGGGAATATTGAGGTTGATGTTTTTGAGAACCGGAGTGTTTTCGACATATTCAAAATTGACGTTTTCAAAAGTTATGCCGTCATTGACACCGGGGAGTTCCTGTGCCTTGTCGGCTTCTTTTATTTCACTTTCAAGGTCAAAAAGTTCCAGAATACGGCTCATGGCGACAAATATTGTCTGCATATTGGTCAGTGAATTTCCCAGTGATTTTACCGGTTTGTACAGCAGCAGCAATGAAGCAATAAATGATGCAAAACTTCCTGAGGTAATATGGCCGGAGTTGATAAGATAAGTTCCGTAGCCAAGAACGACTGCAATGCCGATAGAGGCTATAAAATGGGTCAGAGGATGCATCCAGGCAATTCGTTTGGCCAATGAAATATTGACATTAAAAAAATCTTTGACCTGTCCGGCAAAATAGTTGTATTGACGGTCCTGAAGTTTGTATGCCGCCATGACTTTGTTGCCGGAATATGTTTCGTTCATGCAGGTTGTCATATTACCGGAAATCTGCATATTTTTGTTGGAAGTTTTTTTGATGCGTTTGCGGAGCAGCGACAGCGGCAGAAATGCGAATACCAGCACCATGACTCCGACGATCGCAAGCTGCCATGAACTGTAAAGCATAACTGCAACCAGTCCGATCGAACTGCAGAGAGTGGTCACGATTGTTTTGAGCTGAGTTATCAAGCCGTTTGAAGCGGTGGCGGGGTCGGTTATGTAGCGGGTGATAATGATGCCTGACGGATTTTCATCATAAAATTTCGGATGCATTGTCAGCAGCCGTCTGAAGAGTTTCAAATCGATATCGCAGGTGATTTTTTTGCTGGTCCATATACAGATATATTCATTGATATAATACAGCAGTCCCTGAATTGCGGTGAATAAAATCACTCCGAGCGGCAATATTATTGCCATTTGCAGGCTGGTTATGACGATATTGACACCCCATAATGTGTATTCAAACGTTTTGCCGCTGATGACAAAGTCCATATACGGTTTGAGAACATAGGCAGTAACACCGTCCAGTAATCCGAGCGGCAATGCGATGATAAATCCGATTAAAATACGGAACAGGTACGGTTTGACAAATGGGAATATACGTTTTATGAGCCATGTATATTTAAAAGAATTCTGGGCTTCTGTACTGCTTAATTTCATAATTTATCCTGAGATTAAAAAAAGCGGAAAACCGTCAGATTTTCCGCTTTTTGAACTTATAAAGTATTCAGCGTTTCCTGCAGTTCCTGATCGGCAAGTTCCACGATCTGGGATTGCTCTGCACGGAACTCTTTCAATTTCTCTGCAAGTTTTTTATCCTGCAATGCAAGAATACTGATTGCATATAATGCTGCATTTTTGCCGCCGGCTTTGCCGGCAGTTACCACGCCGACGGGGATGCCGGGAGGCATCTGTACCATTGCCAGCAATGCGTCAAGTCCGTTGAAAGGTTCGGAGGCGACGGGCAGACCGATGACCGGCAAAGTGGTTTTTGCGGCGATGACACCGCCGAGATGTGCAGCCATACCGGCAACGCAGATGATAACTTTGATACCGTTTGCTTCGGCTTCTTCTGCGAATTTTGCGGCGGCATCGGGAGTGCGGTGAGCGGACATGACCCGTGCACAATACGGGACTTCAAATTTATCCAGAGTGCTCAATGCACCTTTTACGACATCAAAATCGCTTTTGCTGCCCATTATAAGGGCGACGAGGGGATTATTGTTTTTCTGTGCACGGGGCATAGTAAATATCTCCGTAAATTATTCAGTTGCTTCAGTTTCAGCCTCTGACTGTTCAGCAAAAGCAGCGGCTTCAGCTTCGAGAGCGGCGGTTTTTTCAGCAGCGAGTTCTTCAGCGGTCGGAAATTCGTAACCGAGGAGGCCTTCTGCGATTTCCAGAAGAGCGATATCCAGAAATTCCTGATCGTCAGTTTTGATCATCGGACGGGCTCCGCTTGCCAGCTGACGGGCACGGCGGGCGGCGACGATTGAGAGAATCTGCGGATCGGTGATCTGCTGTTTTGCACGATACAAGTAGTCGTTTTTCATATTAACCTTTCTGAAATTTCCTGATGCGGGGAGTGCCCGCACCGGAAATATTCTGCTTTTTATCAGTAGTCGATGATGCTGCGGTGATTTTCGATCAGCAGAGTATCATCGGACATGATTCTGAGATAACGTTTTTCAAATTCAAAGCGGCCGTCGAGGATGTAGCGTGAAGCGATCGGCAGACGGTCTGCACTCTTGAGTGAGTCACGGAGCAACAGCAAGCCGACGAAAATGTAGGTTTCATTTTCGACGAGAGAACGTGCCATGAGGTCATGGTATTCAGCGTTTTTCTTGTCGGCGACGAATTTGACTGCGGCAAGCTGTTTTTCGTACATTTCTTTGACGATGGCGGCAAGTTTGGCACTTTCGCCTTCAAAGGGCAGTGCGAAAAATTCTTTGATACGTTCATCGTTGTCACGCTGGATGACACCGCCGATTGCGGCGACGACCTGAAGCTGGGTAGTACCTTCATAGATGTTGGTAATACGGGCATCACGGTAATAACGTTCAACGTTGAAGTCCTTCATGTAACCGGTCCCGCCGTGGATCTGGATTGCATCATAAGCGATCTGGTTGGCACTTTCAGTAGCGAGAGCCTTACACATGGGGGTAAGGACTGCAGCAACCTTATTATAATATTTCTGCTTGGCACGTTCTTCGGGGGTGAGAGAATCTTTTTTCTCTGCCAGACCGTTGTATGCATTGCGGAGGTCAACTGCACGGGTGGTTTCATAAAGAAGGGCGCGTGCGGCTGAAAGTTTGACTTTCATTGAACTCAGCATATCATAAATTGCCGGGAATTTGTCGATTGATTTTTTGAACTGTTCACGTTCTGCAGCGTATTTCTGAGCTTCGCGGTAAGCAGCTTCAGCGATACCGACTGCCTGGGCACTGATGGCAACACGGGCACCGTTCATCAAACTCATGACGTATTTGATCAGACCGAAGCGGCGTTTGCCGCAGAGCTGAGCGGGAACGTCATTGTACTGCAGTTCGCAGGTTGCAACGCCGTGGATACCGAGTTTGTTTTCGATACGGCGGACGACCAGCTGAGGACAGGCTTCGCAGATGAACATTGAAAGGCCGCGGCCGTCGGTTGTTCCTTCTTCGGAACGGGCGAGGACAAGGTGAACCTGGGCACAGCCGTTGGTGATGAAGCGTTTCATACCGTTGAGGTACCACTGACCGTTTTCATCCTGCCATGCACGGAGGCGGACGGACTGGAGGTCTGAACCGTAATCCGGTTCGGTAAGGTCCATGGAGCCGTCATATTCGCCGCTGGCGAATTTGGGCAGATACTGCTGACGCTGTTCTTCGCTGCCGAAGTCGCAGATGGTTTCAGCGATGTCCTGCAGACCGAAAAGGTTCTGCAGAGAGCCGTCGGCACGTGAAACCATTTCAGTCATCATGATATAAACACTGCAGGGGAAGTTCAAGCCGCCGTATTCATGGGGCAGAGTGATACCGCTCAAATCAGCCTGAGCGAGATCTTTGAGGTTGGCCTGAGTGAGGGGATGATAGGTGACTTTGTTGTTTTCAAAGTGGGGGCCTTCTTCATCGACGATGCGTGAACGCGGATCGATTTTATCACCGGCGATTTCACCGGCGACTTTGGCGACGCGGATAAAGTTGTCGAGTGCATCGGCGTAGTCGACGGGGGCACTTTCAAACTTTTCAGCTTTGGTATAGTTCTCTTCCTTGATAGCAACTGCTTCGGCAAGGTCGAGATTTTCCAGAGTGAACTGGAGATCTTTGTTATCAGTATAAAAGTTAGCCATGATATTTTTCTCCCTTGCTTATGCTTTTGCCTTGAAGGCTTTGATCATTTTGGGAATGACATCGTTGAGATCGCCGACGATAGCGTAGTGGGCGACAGAGAAAATCGGAGCATCGGGATCGGTGTTGATAGCGATGATCTTTTTGGATTCTGTCATACCTGCACGGTGCTGTATGGAGCCGGAGATACCTGCACAGATGTAAAGACGGGGACGGACAGTAACACCGGTCTGACCGATCTGATAGTCGTGGCTGATCCAGCCGGCGTCAACAGCGGCACGGGAAGCACCGACTTCGCCGCCGAGGGCTTCAGCGAGGTCACGGATGAGTTTGAAGTTTTCTTTGGAACCGACACCGTAGCCGCCTGCGACGATGATCTGGGCACCTTTGAGGTCGACTTCTTTGTCCTGACGGACGCGTTCGATGACTTTGATAACAGTATCAGTATCAGAGAGTTCGGCTTTGACACGGACGAGTTCACCTTTGCGTGCTGGATCGGGAGCGTCCATTTTCATAACGCCTTCACGGACAGTGACCATCTGGGGATCGTCCCAGGTATTGACGATGGTCGCGATGATGTTGCCGCCGAAAGCGGGACGGATCTGCATAAGTTTGTCGGTGTAGTTTTTCTTGTTGACTTTGTCTTCAAAATCATCGATCTGCAGGTCGGTGCAGTCAGCGGTAAGACCTGCGAGTTTTTCGGAAGCGACGCGGGGCGCGAGTTCGCGTCCCTTCATGGTTGCACCGAAAAGGAGGATGTTGGGATGATGAGCTTTGATCATATCCATGATGACTTTTGCATAGGGCAGAACGGTAAAGGGTTCGAGGCGTTCATCTTCGATGAGATAAACGGTATCGCATCCGTAAGAGTAGAGAGTATCTACACATTTTTCAACGTTGTTGCCGAGGAGGAGAGCTTCGGTTTTGACACCGAGTTTCTGAGCGAGTTCACGGCCTTTGCAAACAAGTTCGAGGCTGACATCAGCGATTTTTCCGCCTTCCTGTTCGATAAAGACCCAGACATTTCCGATTTTGTTGTTCATAATGATTATCCTAAGGTGTGATCTGCGATCAATTCATGCATGAGGTTGTTGATGCCTTCGTCGGTGGGTTCGACAGATTTGGCTTCACTGGCGGTAAGGATGACGCTCTGGATGTTTTTGACTTTGGTGGGAGAACCGGCGAGACCGGTACGATCCTTGGCGGCACCGACGTAATCTGCACTCCATTCAGAAATGAGGAGGCCTTTGGCTTTGAGTTCAGCGCAGATTTTTTCAGCATCTTCGGGAGAGGCTGCATCTTTTGCGACTTCGCCCGGAGTTTTGGCCTTTTTGTACTTCATGATTTTGAGAGCGGCCATGGGGCGGGGATCATTGCCTTCGATAACGGTCAGCAAGCAGGGAAGAGGAGATTCGAGGATTTCGTATCCGCCTTCGATGGCACGGCGTGCACGGATTTTGTCTGCGTCAAGGCTGATGACTTCTTCGACATAAGCGATTTGGGGCATTTTGAGTTTTTCAGCAATCTGGGGGCCGACCTGGGCGGTATCGCCGTCGATGGCCTGACGTCCGCAGAGGATGAGGTCAACTTTTCCGACTTTTTTGGCACAGCAGCTCAAGGCGTAACTGGTTGCGAGGGTGTCAGCACCGGCAAAAGCACGGTCAGTCAGCAGGATGCATTCGTCAGCACCTCTGAAAAGAGAACTGCGAAGTACTTCTGCAGCGGCGGGGGGGCCCATTGTGCCGACGACGACTTTGACGCCGTAGCGGTCTTTGAGTTGCAGTGCGAGTTCGAGGGCGTTCAAATCTTCAGGGTTGAAGATTGCCGGAAGTGCCGCACGGTTGACAGTTCCCGCAGGTGTCATGGCGTCGCCAGTGATGTTCTGCGTGTCCGGAACCTGTTTGACGAAAACAAGTACAGTTTGGCTCACGGTTTTACTCCATTTCTTGGCTCGGTATTACCGATGGTTAATATTCAAAAGTTTGAAATTTTCAGACAATTATATATAATATATCACAAAAAATGAAAAATTCAAGTCTTTTTCCAAGAATGTTTTGCGGGAGGTTGGAATATTGCCGGAGGATATCAGCCGGGCAGCCGCGTCAGCGTCCACATCAGCCGGACTGGAGTGCAGTCATTTGTTTTTTCCTTAAATTCCTTAACTTCCTTAAACTCCTTATTGCTTGTCACGCCCTGCCGCACGCATACGGCTTTGCCGTGATAACAGAGGGATGGACATCCCCGGCTTTGCCGTGTCTGGAGATCATACGTTTACGGCATCGCCTTTGGCAGATGCGAGAATTGCACTTTCTTTTTTGAGAACGGGGCGGACTTTTTCATTGAGATAGCGTTCGACCTGTTCGGGTGCACAGCCGATGAAGTCATTGGGGTTTACGATGGTATCGAAATCATCTTTGATGGAGGCAAAAGCCGGATCGTTGCGGAGGCGGTCGAGCAGATCGTTGTCGCCGCCTTCTTCTTTTATACGGCGGGCGGCAGCCATGGAGTGTTCACGGATGACTTCGTGGAGTTCCTGACGGTCGCCGCCTTTTTTGACAGCTGCCATCATGAGATTTTCGGTTGCCATGAAGGGGAGTTCTGCACGGACGCGTTTTGCGATAACATTGGGCCATACCTGCAGGCCGTCAGTGATGTTGATGAGAGTTGACAGGACAACGTCGGCAGTCAGAAATGCTTCGCTCAAAGCCAGACGGCGGTTGGCAGAGTCGTCGAGGGTGCGTTCAAACCACTGAACAGAATGAGTCTGGGCACAGTTCAAAGGCAGGTTCATGAGGTAACGAGACAGAGAACAGACACGTTCGCTCCGCATGGGGTTGCGTTTGTAAGCCATGGCACTGGAGCCGATCTGTTTTTTGCCGAACGGTTCTTCAAGTTCACGCAGATTGGCAAGCAGACGGATGTCGGTAGCCATTTTGTGAGCAGACTGACCGATGCCGGAGAGTACGCTCAGAACTTTGTAATCGACTTTGCGGGTGTAGGTCTGACCGGAAAGGTCGATGATTTTATCAAAACCCATGCGGGCGGCAACACGTTTTTCAAGTTCGGTGACTTTTGCAAAATCGCGGTTGAAGAGAGCGAGGAAACTTGCCTGAGTGCCGGTGGTTCCTTTGACACTGCGGAAGGGGAGGTTGGCACTTTCAAATTCAAGTTCTTCCAGGTCGAGCATGAAATCCTGCAGATAGAGAGCGAAACGTTTGCCGACGGTGGTCAGCTGGGCAGGCTGATAATGAGTGAATCCGAGAGTCGGCATGGAACGGTACTGTTCGCAGAAATCAGCCAGCTGAGAGATGAGTTTCAGAAGTTTTGCTTTCAGAATTTTGAGACCGTCACGCATCTGGATAAGTTCGGTGTTGTCGGTGACATAGCAGCTGGTGGCTCCGAGATGAATGATGGGCATTGCTTTGGGGCACTGTTGACCGAAAGCGTGAACATGGCTCATGACATCGTGGCGGAGTTCTTTTTCAAAGGCTTCGGCAACATCGAAATTGACATCATCGAGATGCTGACGCATTTCTGCGATCTGTTCATCGGTGATGTCGAGACCGAGTTTCTGTTCTTCTTCTGCGAGGGCGAGCCAGAGGCGTCTCCATGTGGAATGTTTTTTGTGGGGAGACCAGTTGTAGTTCATTTCGGGGCCGGCGTAACGTCCGGTCAACGGATTCTGATAGGAATTGTAGTCCATAAAAAACTCCTTTTATTAAGATTTCTATATTTTTTGTTAAAAATTTACAATATTTTCTTGAAGATTCGGCATTTTAGATTATGGTATAATAAATGCCATATTTTATAATGTAACCTTTTTTCGCCATTAAGCAAGGGCAAATTCATGGAAAATAAAGATTTTGAGACAATTTTAGTTGTAAAAGAGTTTGAAAACTGCTGTTTGTTCTATCAGGGACTGCTGGCAGATCTGCAAATAAGCATCGCCGGAAACTTTCTGATGAAGTTTGTGCGTCCGTGCGGAAAAACTTTGAAAGTCTTTGCCGCAGATCCGCTGGATAATAATTTTGTGCCGATGCCTGCAGTGCTTGAATTTCAAATGGAACAGAAAAATGTTCAGCACGCATTGAATTTTCTGCTTCAGCACGATTATAAGTTCATATCCGAAAACAACACCATCCGTACTGCCGACCCTTCAGGCAATATAATTCTGCTTCACGGCAGCGACAAGTGTGATATGAAATCAATCAGCGCAAGTCAGAAAACTCAAAAAATAGACATTGCATAATAAGTTGAATGTAAACGGTTTGTGCAATTTTAAATATACCGGAAGGAAAATTTATGGATTATATATATTCAGTAAAACTGGAAAACGGTATCAAACTGGAGGTGCGGGGCTCGGATTCGCTTGACCTGCAGCTGCAGGACCAGTGCGTTTTCCGCAAGACATTCTATCAGGATATGGGCGTAATCACCCGCAAATTCCGCGAGGCGACTGACCATGAAGATCCTGATATGCCCGTTGCCATCCGCAAAGCGACCATGCATGATTTGAGTTCCGCCACTGAAAATAACATGCGGAGCAAAAATGCTATGCGTACCACTCAGAATTTTGTCGATTCGCTGCAGCTTGAAATGAAACTTCTCAACGCTCATTACTCGTTGGACGGCAAGCAGTTGATGATTCAGTTCACCGCTGACGGCAGAGTGGATTTCCGTGAACTTGTAAAAGAGTTGAGTCAGGCGTTGAACACCCGTATCGAACTCCGTCAGATCGGTGTCCGTGATGAAAGTGCCATTTACGGCGGGATTTTTATCTGCGGGCAGGAACTCTGCTGCAGCCGTTTTCTCAAGAATTTTGACTCAATCAATGTCAAAATGGCAAAAGAACAGGATCTGTCACTCACTCCGAGCAATATTTCCGGAGTTTGCGGCCGCCTCAAGTGCTGTCTCAAATTTGAACATGACGGCTATCTGGAACTGGAAAAAACCATGCCGCATCGCGGCGAAATGTGCAATACTCCCGATGGAAAAGGCCGTATAACCGACCGCAATCTGCTGACTCAAACCGTCGTTGTAACTTACGACAGCGGCAATACAAAACGGTTTAAGGTTTCGGAAATCACCGTTCTTGACCGCAATTCAAAAGGCAAAAAAGACAATCAGGACAAACAGGGCTGAAAAAATGACTGATTTTTTTCCCGCATCAAGAGATGAAATTCTCAACTGGGACGGAGAAGATGCAGAGTTTCTGTTCAAACTCAATTCGCACGGCATTTTTCCTGCTCCATTGGAAAATGCGGAAGATTTCCGTCAGCGACTGCTCAAAGAATATGCTTATGTTCAAAAAATCTCCGATGAGGCAGTTAAGAAAAACAGCAAAATAATTTTATGGCAAACGTCTAACGGTTCCGATAAAATCGAAGTCCGCTCCGATGCCGTTATTGACCGTGAACTTTTTGAACCTGCATTTGAAATCACCCGCAATCTCTATGATTTTGCCATTGATTATGTGCCGGGATTTTATCTTTTTGAAAAAGTCGGTCTGCTGTGGGGCGGCTGTTCAATTTATGATGATGAAACAGAAATGAAAGTTTTTCTGCTCCGTCCGGCATTCAAAAATAAAAAGCGTTTTCTTATTTATGACCGTACCGAGCTTATAGCTCATGAGCTCTGTCATTGTGCCAGACAGGTGATTCATGACCACGATATTGAAGAATATTTCGCATATCAGACCAGCAGAAGTCTGCTGCGTAAGTATATCGGCAACTGCTTTACAAAAGAGTTTGACGCTCTGCTTTTTCTGCTGCCGGCTCTGCTGCTGCCGATAGCCCAGACAGTAAAAAGTTTTGTCTGGGCACCGCTGCCGCTTTTGCCCTTCTGGATTTTTCTGGCGGGAGTTCTTGGATTTTTTCTGTTTCGCAATCAGAAATGCCGCAATACCATCAATAAAGCACGGAAAAATCTTCAGAAAATTTCCGGCAATCCCGAAGCGGTACTCTTCCGCTCAACTCTTGGTGAATTGAAAAAACTCAATGTCTCTTTTGATGAGTATTTCAATTCTCTTTCGCCAATGCGGAAAAAAATTATCGGCAAATACCTGAAGTGATATTGAATTGCTGCTGTTAAAAAACTGTACCGCGTTCCCGGAAAAAACAAAAGGTGTCATTTTTCAGTTAAATATTGCATTTAGTGATTGTTTTTTACTTGCAAAAAAATATAAATGTATTATATTAGAGAGTTTATGGAATTTTTAACTCTTAACTTACGGTGAAAAAATGAGTGAATTAAATATAGAAACTATTCGTCACAGTGCTGCACATATTATGGCAGCGGCTGTAAAAGAATTGTATGAAGATGTCAAATTTGATATCGGTCCTGCCACTGAATCCGGCTTTTATTATGATTTTGATATGGAACATAAACTTACTCCGGAGGATTTGAAGGAAATCGAAAAACGGATGAAAAAAATGCTTTCACGCAAATTGGAATTCACCCGTTTTGAACTTTCCCGTGCCAAAGCAGAGGAAATGCTGAAAAAAGAAAATCAGACTTTCAAACTTGAACGCTTGAAAGACATCCCCGAAGATGAAGCTGTAAGTTTCTATCAGTGCGGTGATTACGTCGATTTGTGCCGTGGTCCTCATGTTGAAAATTCTTCTCAGATCGGTGCAGTCAAACTGCTTTCCATTGCCGGTTCTTATTTCCGCGGCGATGAAAAAAATCCGATGCTGCAGCGTATTTACGGTACTGCTTTTGCTACCAAAGAAGAGATGGATGCCCATTTCAAGATGCTCGAAGAAGCTGCAAAACGTGACCACCGCAAACTCGGTACTGAACTTGATCTTTTCAGTTTTTCTGATAATGTCGGTCCCGGTCTTGTTCTCTGGCATCCCAAAGGTGCTTTTGTCCGCAATACTTTTGAAACCTTCTGGAAATCAGAACATTACAAAAACGGATATGATATGCTTTATACTCCCCATATCGGTCAGAGTGTTCTGTGGGAGACCAGCGGTCACTTGTCTTTCTACAAAGAAGGTATGTATTCCTCAATGGAGATTGACGAAAAAGATTATTACGTCAAGCCCATGAACTGCCCCTTCCATATTGAAGTTTATCAGTCACGCATCCGTTCCTATCGTGAACTGCCCCTGCGTTGGGCTGAACTCGGAACTGTTTACCGTTATGAAAAATCCGGTGCATTGCATGGTCTGCTCCGTGTTCGCGGATTTACACAGGACGATGCTCACATTATCTGTACTCCGGAACAGATCGAGGACGAAATCGCAGAAGTCCTCCGTTTCAGTCTGTCTATCTGGAAGGCTTTCGGCTTTACTGAAATCAAGCCGTATCTTTCAACCCGTCCTGCCAAAGCAGTCGGCGATCCCGCCAAATGGGAAAAAGCACTCGATTCTCTCAAAAAAGCAGTTGACAAGGCCGGTCTTGATTGCGAAGTTGATGAAGGCGGCGGTGCTTTCTACGGTCCCAAAATCGACCTCAAAGTTAAGGACGCAATCGGTCGTGAATGGCAGACAACCACTATTCAGTTTGACTTCAATCTGCCGGAACGTTTCGATATGACTTACATCGGAGAGGACGGCAAACGTCATCAGCCGTTCATGGTTCACCGTGCATTGCTCGGTTCCATTGAACGCTTCTTCGGTATTCTGATTGAACAGTACGCCGGTGCATTCCCGATGTGGCTGGCTCCGGTTCAGGCAAAAATCCTGCCGGTTACAGAACGCCAACTTGCTTATGCTGAAGAACTTAAACGCGACTTCCGTGCCAAAGGTCTCCGCGTCGATGTCGATACCCGCAATGAAGGTCTCGGAGCCAAGATCAAACTCGGCCGCAATGAACGTATTCCTTACTTGATCATCGTCGGCGACAAGGAAATGGAACAGCGTAATGTTTCAGTCCGCAACCGCCGTGAGGGTGAACTCGGTGCTATGGATGTTGCCGCTTTGACAGAAAAAATGCTCAAAGAAGTTGAGGAAAAAACAGTTTAAGATTTGAAAAACTTCGATAAGAGGTTTATATTGAACAAGGTACGGATTGCGAGTCTGCCGAAAACTTGCAGTCCTGCCCCGATAAAAACTTATAACAACAGGAGGCTATTATAGCTAAGTTACTCAAACCCAATGATCGGTCGTTCACCGCAAAAGAGGTCCGTTTGATCGGCCCTGAGGGCGAACAGTTGAACATCGTATCGCTCGAAACCGCACGTGAAATGGCGAAAGACGCAGGTCTGGATCTGGTAGTTGTCGCGGACAAAGCCGACATCCCCGTCGTTCGCATCATGAATTTCGGTAAATTGCAGTACGAACAGAAAAAAAATCTTAAAGCCCAAAAAAAGAACAATGCAGCTCAGAAATTGAAGGAAGTCAAGTTCCATGTGACCATTGACAAACACGATTATGAGTTTAAAATCAAAAAAGCACTTGACTTTTTGGAAAAAGGGTGTAGATTAAAGATTACTCTCGCATTACGCGGCAGAGAGATGGCGCATCAGGATCTCGCATTTGAACTTATGAACAATGTGATGACCGACCTTGCACCATACGGGGACGCTGACGGTACTCCCAAGCTCCTCGGGCGTAATATTTCAGTAATATTCGCTCCCAAATAAGGCCGGGGGCGGACACGAGAGGTTGGCTGGCGTCGGCCTCCTCCGTGAAAAGTTTAACCTAAGCATAAAGGAAAACCAACGATGCCGAAGTTGAAGACGAGAAAATGTGCCGCAAAGCGGCTCAAAATGACCGGAACTGGCAAGTTCCGCCACAACAAAGCCGGGGCAAGTCACATCCTGACCAAGAAAAGCCCGAAACGTAAACGCCGTTTGCACGGCGATGGTGAAGTTTCAAAAGCAGAAAGCCGCCGCATCAAAGCAGCGTTGCCCTACGGACTTTAATGGAGGAATATTATGAGAGTTACATGTGCAGTCAGTTCCAGAAAACGTCGTAAAAGAGTATTGGAGCGCGCCAAAGGTTTTTATGGTGCAAGCAGCAAGCAGATCCGTACCGTCTATGATGCAGTCGATAAAGCAGGCGTTCACGCTTACAAAGGCCGCAAACAGAAGAAACAGCAGTACAGAGGTCTCTGGATCGTCCGTATCAACGCAGCTTGCCGCGAATTGGGCGTAAACTACAGCACTTTTATGTGCGGTCTCAAAAAAGCTAACATCGAACTCAACCGCAAGGTCTTGTCAGATTTGGCCATCAGAGAACCCCAAGAGTTTAAAAACCTGGTTGAAAAAGTCACCCAGGCCTAAGCTCCGACATTTTGGATTTGCCGGAAGTGTCTCAATTTGAAATGCTTCCGTAAATTCGACAACTTATAAACAGCCTGAAGGTGGATTTTTCCATATTCGGGCTGTTTTGCTTTAAATCTGAAAAAAAGTGTCAACGGTGAAATTCTTTATGACACGGAAAACTGTGAATTTGAAAGTTGCAATTTTTTAAAAAATTTTAATATAGAGAGATGTAAAATGAGTTCACTTTTAGAAAAACTTCAGCAATCCGTTATTGATGTGCAGAACGCACTTCAGCAGGATTCTTCCCCGAAAAGCATTGAGGAGTTGCGTATCCGTTTTCTCGGACGCAACGGACTTCTGCCCGCTTTGAGCAAGGAAATGGGAACTGTCGCTCCCGAAGACCGCAAAAATGTCGGTATCGCCTTCAATACCAGCCGCAAGGCTATCGAAGAGATGCTTCAGGATGCCAAAGATGCCGCCGGCGCAGTCGAAGCAAAGAAAAATTCAATAGACGTGACTTTGCCGGGCAGACTCGCCAATGCCGGTCACAAACACCCCATTTCAATTATGATTGACGAATGTGTAAATACTTTCCGCAGAATGGGTTTCATCGTTGCAGAAGGTCCCGAAATCGAAGATGTTTACCATAACTTTGACGCTCTCAATACTCCGATGGACCATCCGTCACGCGACAGAGGCGATACTTTTTATTTTGCTGACGGCAGACTGCTGCGCTCACAGACAAGTCCGGTTCAGATCCGGGTTATGGAAAGTCAGGAACCGCCCGTCCGCATTGTTGCTCCGGGCCGCTGTTTCCGCCGTGATACTCCCGATGCAACTCACGGCATGAACTTTCACCAGATCGAAGGTTTGTATATTGACAAAGACGTTTCATTGGCTGACTTGAAGAGTATTTTGCAGAACTTTGCCTGGGAAGTTTTCGGTGAAAAAATCAATATCCGTCTGCGCCCGCACTTCTTCCCCTTTACTGAACCGAGTGTTGAGTACGACTTTTCCTGTATCATGTGCGGCGGCAAAGGCTGTCCCGTCTGCAAAAATTCAGGATATATTGAAATTGCAGGTGCGGGCATGGTTGACCCCAATGTTCTGCGCAACGTAGGTTATGACCCTGAAATCTGGAGCGGCTATGCTTTCGGTCTCGGTATTGAGCGTCTTGCCATGCTGCGTTACCGTATCGGCGATATCCGTTATCTTTATGAAAACGATGTCCGTTTCCTCCAACAATTCTGAAATCAGGTGCAATTATGAAAATATCAAAAAATTTCCTTACTCAGTATGTGGATATTGACTGCTCACTTGAACAGCTTTGCGATAAACTTACTTGCGCAGGTATTGAAGTTGAGGAAGTCGAATCAACCGAAGTCGTCCCCAAAGGCATTGTCGTTGCCAAAATTCTTGAACGCAATCCCCATCCCAATGCTGACGCCCTCTCTGTCTGTAAAGTTTTCAACGGTACTGAAGAAGTCCAAATCGTTTGCGGTGCGCCCAACTGCGATGCAGGTAAACTTGTTCCGCTGGCAACTGTCGGTACTGTTTTCAAAGACGGCGACGGCGAATTTGTAATCAAAAAAGCCAAACTCCGCGGTGTCGAGTCTTTCGGTATGATGTGCAGCGGCAAGGAACTCGGTC
>JAFVUZ010000163.1 GCA_017502435.1 Lentisphaeria bacterium | reverse complement strand
TACTAACAATGTACCATAAAAAATATATTTTGCAACACCAGATTCGATAAATCCTGCCGCCTTTTTTGCGTTTTGGTTGGAAACAATACAATTTTTTTGATTTTTCGTTTGACTTTCAGATTTTATCGGTTATATTATGGTTAGTGAATAATAACTAACTTAACTTTGAGGTGTCTTTATGGAATTCAGCAAACGGCAAACAGAAATCATCAAGGCAGCAGTACAGATTGTTTCGATCAGCGGCATACAGGCATTGACCACTAAATCTCTGGCGGAATATATCGGCATTTCAGAACCGGCTCTTTACCGTCACTTCAAAAATAAATCAGAAATCATCCGTGCGATGCTTATGCAATTCGATGTGGATTTGGAGTCGCTGCGCCGAAAACACTCCGGTTGGGAATTGGTAAAAGCATTTTTCACCTACCGCATCGAACAAGTCATGAATGAGCGGTATTGGGCAAATATTATTTTTTCAGAAGAACTCTTTATTCATACAAGCGAATATTCTGAACTGCTTAAAGAGATGATGCACAGACATCGGAACATAATCATGGAAAATATTGTCATTGCATCAAAGAATGGAGTCATCAGAAGTGACATCGCTCCGGAAATGATTTTCCGTATGCTTGCCGGCTCCCTGCGTTTGTTGATAAAACAGTATGGAATGAGTGGCAATGCATTTGATTTATGTTCCGAAAGCACTATTTTGTTTAATACATGGGATACTCTCTTTAAGGTAAAATAACCGTAAATGTTCAACCAGGAGGTATGAAATGGAAGAAAAAATGTTCTGTTTTCAATGTCAGGAAGCCTGCAGAAACACCGGATGTACGTTTGCCGGAATGTGTGGTAAAAAAGCAGAAACTGCACATTTGATGGATGAAATCATCCGTCAGCTTAAACTCATTGCTCTTTCACGGAAACCCGATAAAAAATTGGGACGCTTTGTTATCCAATCGCTTTTTATGACTATCACCAATGCAAATTTTGACAATGACGCATTGAAAAAACAGCTGGACAGAGCAATCATTTTGACTGGCGATGCAGATATCGCTTTCCCTTCCGGAGTTATGGCTTGCGAAAATGAAGATATCCGCTCTTTGCGGGAGTTGCTCACTTATGGGCTGAAAGGTATCGCAGCGTACGCTGAACACGCGGCTGTGTTGGGAAAAGAAGAGGAAAGCATTTATGAATTCTTTTTCAAAGCACTCAAGGCAACGGTAACGGAAGAAAATGCCGACAACTTAACTGCCCTGGTTCTGGAAGCCGGAGCAGTCGCTGTCAAAACCATGGCTCTTCTTGACAGTGCCAATACGGAAAACTTTGGAAATCCGGAAATCACCACCGTAAAAACCGGAGTTGGCAATCGTCCCGGTATTCTGATTTCCGGCCACGATTTATTGGATATGAAAGAACTTCTGGAACAGAGTAAGGATGCCGGAATCGACATCTACACTCACAGTGAAATGCTCCCGGCACACTACTACCCGGAATTGAAAAAATATCCGCACTTGTATGGTAATTACGGAAATGCCTGGCATTTGCAGAATAAGGAGTTCGCATCGTTCAATGGTCCGATTTTGATGACCACCAACTGCATCACACCGGTGCAGGAAAGTTATAAAGACCGGATTTTTACAACCGGCATGGCAGGTTATCCGGGCGTGCCGCATATTGCAGGAGGCAAAGATGG
>JAFVUZ010000162.1 GCA_017502435.1 Lentisphaeria bacterium | reverse complement strand
GAGTCCGCAGAATCCTTGCCAATGATACAACTCCCGAAGAGGTTCTTCCCGGCGGTAAACCTCCGCAGCTCTGTCCCGGATGTCCGCACCGCAAATCCTATGAAGTTCTGCGTGATTTGAATTTGATCGTCACCGGCGATATCGGTTGTTACACTCTCGGTGTTCTGCCTCCCTTTGAAGCAATCGACAGTTGTGTCTGCATGGGTGCTTCCATTACTACCGGTCTCGGTCTCCGTCACGTTCTGCCTGAAAGTGAAGCCAAACGTGTTGTCAGTGTTATCGGCGACAGTACATTCTGGCACACCGGCATCAACGGTATTGTTGAAATGGTTTACAACCGTCCTGCAACCGGTCATGTTGTTGTCATTCTGGATAATGGCACAACTGCGATGACAGGTTTGCAGGAACACGCAGGAACCGGCCGTCATCTGGATAATTCCGCCAGTGACAAACTGGTTATAGAAGATGTTCTGAAAGCAATGAAAGTCGATAATGTTGATATTGTTGATACAACATTGGAAAATGAACGTTACAAAGCACTTTTGCAGGAACGTCTTGCTTCCAATGATATTTCCGTTATCATTGCCCGCCGTCCGTGCATTCTCGGTGTGGCAAAACTGGCAAAAGCAGCCAAGAAAGAGGTGAAATAATGAGTGTTACCAATGTGATTTTTGCAGGTCTCGGAGGACAGGGCGTCCTCAAAGGCACTGATATTCTGGGAGAAGTTCTTTTTGAAAAGAATTTTGATGTCAAAAAAAGTGAAGTTCACGGCATGAGTCAGCGTGGCGGTTCTGTTTCCAGTGAAGTCCGTTACGGCGAAAAAGTTTTCAGTCCCATGATTCCGCACGGCGAAGCAGATTATCTGGTCGTTCTGGATGAAACTCAGGTCGAAGTAAATATTTCCAAACTCAAAAAAGACGGTATTCTCATCTCTCCCAAAGATGTTCCTACTGATAAACTTGCCAATCCCAAAGCTCTCAATATTATGCTCCTCGGAGCTTTGAGTGCCTATTTGAAGGACATTGAACTTGACGCATTTCTGAATGCTCTCAAAATGTTCCTTCCGGAAAAACTTTACGCTATGAATGAAGAAGCATTTCTGCTCGGCAGAAACAGTGCAAATAAATAAAAGGAGAAATCATCATGTTGATCAAACAGCTTTCATTATTCGTTGAAAACAAACCCGGAAGTTTGTTCCCCATTTGCAAAGTTTTGAAAGATAATGACATCAGCATCCGTACTCTTTCACTTGCTGATACTGAACAGTTCGGTATTCTCCGTCTGCTGGTCAAAGAATGGGAAAAAGCCCGCGATGTACTGACTCAGGCAGGTTTTATCGTCAAAGTTACCGATGTTATCGCTCTGCCGGTCGTTGACCGTCCCGGCGGTCTGGCTGAATTGCTTGAAATCGTTGACAAGCATAATATCAGTGTTGAATATATGTATGCTTTCACTTTCGGTCATGAACAGACTGCAGTTATGGTTTTCCGCTTTGAAAATCCTGAAGCCACACTCAAATTTTTCCATGAAGAAAAAATTGATGCGATCAAAGCATTTGATCTTTTCAAGTAAGGCGGTGAACAATGGCTGAACTTATAATTCCCAATCGCATTTTCCAACCTGAGTTTGAGTGTATGGACAAAGAGGAACGCCGTGCACTTCAGCTCAAACGTTTGAAAGAAAGTGTTGAACGTGCTTCAGTTCTTGATTTCTACAAAAAGAAATTTAAAGAACTTAATATTACTCCGGACAAAATCAATTCTCTGGATGATTTGCGTCGTCTGCCTTTTACAACCAAACAGGATTTGCGTGACTATTATCCTTTCGGATTTTTCGCAGTTGACCGCAGCAAACTTGCCCGTATTCATGCTTCAAGCGGAACAACCGGCAAGCCGACTTTTGTCGGTTATACCAAAAATGACCTTGATTTGTGGTCCACTTGCTGTGCCCGTTTTCTGGTTGCCGGCGGTTTGACTCCGGATCAGGTAACGCAGATTGCTTTCGGATACGGTCTTTTCACCGGCGGTTTCGGTCTGCATTACGGTATCGAAAAAGTCGGTGCCGCCATCATTCCGGCATCCAGCGGTAATACCCAGCGTCAGATCATGCTGCTCAAAGATGCCAAAGTCGATACTGTAATCTGTACTCCGAGTTATGCACTCAATATTGCTGAAGTTATTAAAGCCCAGGGCTTGACCAAAAAAGACCTCGCCTGGAAATTCGCTCACTTCGGCGGGGAACAGTGGACGGAAGAAATGCGTGTTGCCATTGAAGATGCTCTCGGTATTCATGCTTTCAACAACTACGGACTTTCTGAAATTATCGGACCGGGCGTTTCCGGCGAATGTGCCGCCAGAACCGGTATGCATATTCAGGAGGACCATTTTATTGTTGAATGTGTCAATCCTGAAACTCTTGAACCTGTTGCTGAAGGTGAAGAAGGCGAACTTGTCATTACCGCTTTGACCAAAGAAGCCTGTCCCATTATCCGTTACCGTACCCGCGATTTGTCCAGACTTTTCTGGTCAGAACCCTGTCCCTGCGGCAGAACGACAATGCGTATGAGCCGTGTCAAAGGACGTACTGATGATATGATGATCATCCGCGGCGTGAACGTTTTCCCGTCACAGGTCGAGGAGGCTTTGCTGAAAGTCGGCGGTATTGCTCCGCACTATCTGATTGAACTTTACCGTCCCGGAAATCTGGATCAGGCTGTTGTCAAAATTGAAATGCTGCCTGAAACCTTCTCTGACAAAATGGATGAACTTCAGAAACTGAAACACAGTATTGACCGTGAAATTTCTGCAATTACAGGTATTCATTTTGATATTCAGCTGGTTGCCCCCAACTCTCTGGAAAGAACCGGCGGCAAAGCCAAACACGTTGCTGACTATCGCGGTTTGAAAATTGATTGAGGTTGAATAATATGGCTGTTATTTTAGGTATCGAATCAAGTTGTGACGAGAGTGCGTGTGCGATAGTCCGTGACGGTTATGAAGTTATTTCCAGTCAGGTCGCTTCTCAAATCGCCAAGCACGCTCTGCACGGCGGTGTTGTGCCTGAACTTGCCGCCCGTGAACATTTGACTGCTCTCAAAAGAGTGCTTGATGCAACTCTTGCAGAGGCCGAAATGACAATGGATGATATTGATGCAATATCAGTGACCCAGGGGCCGGGACTTATGCCGGCTCTGCTGGTCGGATTCAATTTTGCCAAAGGTCTGGCACTCGGGCATAACAAAAAACTTATTGGAAGCAACCATTTTATTGCTCATATTTACGGAGCATTTCTTGATGACGGCAAAGCTGTGATTGAGGATAAAAAAAATTATCCCATGCTCGCATTGGTCGTTTCCGGCGGACATACTTCATTGATGTTGCTGGATGAATATGGCAAAGCACGCCATCTGGGATGGACGATCGACGATGCCGCAGGTGAAGCACTTGACAAAGGTGCAAAATTGCTTGATCTCGGTTATCCCGGCGGTCCCATCATGCAGAGAACCGGGGAGGGTGGAGATATAAACAAATATCATTTCCCGCGTCCACTGACCGGAACATCCGGCAAAGCATTGAGCGAGGAAAACCGTTTTAATTTCAGTTTCAGCGGTATCAAAACTGCACTGCTTTATCATGTACGCCGTGAAAAAGAAGCAGGAAATGTTTTTGAAGGTGAACTTCTAAAAGATACTGTTGCTTCATATCAGGAGGCTGTTATTGACGTTCTGGTACGCAAAACTCTTGATGCGGCGAAGCATTTTAAAGTCGGCAGCATTGCAATCGCCGGAGGTGTCGCCTGCAACAAGCCGCTCCGTGAACGTTTCCTTGCTAAAACACCTTCCAACATTCTGCTCCGCATGGCAAAACCGGTTCATTGTACCGACAATGCCGCTATGGTTGCAGGCTTGGGATATCATTATTGGAAAAAAGGCATTTTTACAGAAGTTGATGCAGATGCATTTGCCCGTCTGCCGGAGATTTCAGAAGTGCCGTTTATAGGAGATTAAAATGAATCATTGTATTATTTTTGACCTTGACGGGACGTTGATTGATTCTTTGGACGATCTGGTCATTGCAGTAAATTATATGCGTGGGGAATACGGTTTGTCCGAACTTTCACGGGAAACTGTGCGGAGTTATATCGGCAATGGTGTCAAGTCGCTCGTTCAGCGTGCCACGCAGGACAGTATTTGCGATTTTGACGGTGCATTGGAGAAATATGTTTCTTATTACCGTGACCATCTGGTCGAAAAAACCTGCTGTTTCCCCGGTGTAAAAAGCGGTCTTGCTGAACTTTCCGCCAACGGTTTTGTTCTGGGGGTATGGACCAATAAGCCGGAACAGCACACAAGACATATTCTTTCCAAACTTGACATCAGCAAATATCTTGATTTTATCATCGGCGGCGGCAATGAAAAAAATTACGCCCTCAAACCTGAGCCTGAATGTGCATTGAGTATTATGAAAGAATTTCAGTCAAATGAAAATACCACTTTCATACTCGGCGATCATTACACTGATCTTGAAGCAGGCAGACGTGCCGGAATACGTCGCATTTTTGCGACTTACGGATTTGGTGAATGCCGTGAAGAAAAACCGGATTTCACTATTGACTGTTTTGCTGATTTTGTTCAGCTTATGGTAAAATTTAAACATAAACTTTAACTTTTTCAAGGCGGATTTTTTCCGCCTTTTTTATGATTATGAAAAAATTTCTGTTATTTTGCTGTTCACTTTTTGCCGCTTCATCTTTTGCGGTATCTAATGGTACTATTTGTCTGACTTTTGACGACAGGTATTTTGCCAGTTGGGAAAAATCGATTCCGTTTTTTGAAAAATATGATGCTCATGTGACCTTTTTTGTCTATGGTAATATTGACGAAAAAGCTGTTGCAGCCATGAAAAATCTGCAGAATGCCGGTCATTCGATCGGTCTGCACGCCGTAAATCATGCCAAAGCCGTTGAATATCAGAAAAAATACGGATTTGGTGCTTATACAAAAAATGAAATCATGCCGCAGTTGAATGTCTGCCGTAAAAACGGTATAAAAATCCGTGCTTTTGCGTATCCTTTCAGTCAGAGATCGATTGAGACGGATAAAGAGTTGTTCAAAACTTTTGATCTGCTCCGTTCCAGTTGGTATGAAATCCGGGAAAAAGATGCTCCGCTGGCAGGGACAGATAAATGTTTTGTCAGTAAAGTCGGCAAAAAACAACTTTTTTACGGTTTTCCCGGCAGCGGTAATTTCAATCTTGAGGAAATCAAAACAGCGATGAAACGTGCCGCTGATGAAAATGCGGTTCTCGTTTTTTATGCTCACGATATTACAGAAGTTATCCCGCCCAGCCATCACGTCGCTTATTCGCAATTGGAAAAAATTCTTGAATATGCGAAATCTCTCGGAATGGCAGTACGCGGGATGAATGAATTGTAATATCAGATTTTTGTGAATTTTTCCCAGGGAACTGCAACCGGCACTTTGCTGCTGATAATGTCATCGACGTGCAGCAGAAGCGGAAAATCATCCAGATTGATTTGACCTTTTGCCGCACGGATGCGAAGTGCTTTTGCCACTCTTTTTGCCACGACCAGTGATTCAAGAGTCACGCCCTGAAGTTTCTCCAGAGCCTCGTCAATATTTAAGCCTTCGCCCAGCAGAATGCCGACTTTGCGGGTGCGGCCGCCGTAAACGGTTACATATAAATCTCCGACTCCGACAAAGAAACTTTCTTCATTGCCGCCGAGCATGGTTACGAGTTTCCGCATTTCACGGCTGGACTGCAGGAAAACTCCCGCCTGTGAATTGAAGTGGAGTTCATCCTGACCGCAGCGTTTGAAATTTTCTCCGATAGTGAGAGCAACTGCCAGAGCATAGCCGTTTTTGAGAGCAACGGCACTTTCAATGCCGACAATATCGGTCGTGCAGATTATGTGATAATAATCGGTTGACATAATCTTTTTCAATCGTTCAAGAGTTGCGGGATTTTTGCCGCAGAAAGCAACCAGAGTCTGGTCATGTGCGACCAATTCATAACTTGTACAAGGGCCGCCAATGGCACACAGTTCGTTGTTTTTGCCGAGTTCATCCAGTTTTTTCTGCCAGTAAAAAGGATATGGGATAAGTTCTCCGTCATCCTGACAAATCAGACCTTTTGTAACCGTCAGAAGCGGCACATCAGGAGGAATGAGTGGCAGAACTGCATCTTTGAACCAGTCAACCCCGAATGAACTTACTCCGCCGATGACGAGATCGCAGTCATGTAAGGCTTGTTCAACTTCTGAAAAAAGATAAAATTCAACGCCATCAGGGAATGGACGTTCAAATTTCGGGTGTTGATTGTTGCGGCGGCAGTTCATGATGATTTCATCATCCAGAATGGAACCGACCAGACGGACGGTATGTCCGTTTTCGCGGGCAGGGAATGCGAGAGCAGAGCCCATCATGCCTGAACCGATAATTGTAATAACACTCATATTTTTCCTTTCAATTTAAGTCAGCAAAAAGGTTCTTTGCCGACACGATGTACGAGGATTTCATCGATGACGGCATTGGTGCGGTTTGCGAGAAAGAAATGAACGATTTCAGCAATATCTTCCGGCATGATCATACCTTCACTTGAGAGGTCGGGGCGGGAAACCTTGACCATATCGGTATAAACTCCGCCGGGGGCAATAGCGTGAACGCGTATATTTTCCTTGTAATATTCTCTGGCAATACTTTTGGTCATGCCGAGCAGAGCGTGTTTTGAGGCACTGTAAATGCTTTGGAGCGGATAACCTGAATGGCTTACGACTGAAGCGATATTGATAATGGTTGGGGCAGTGGATTTTTTCAGCAGTGGAATTGCTTTTTGAGTCAGCATGAACGGTGTACGGACATTGATTGCCATTATTTTGTCAAATTCTTCAAGAGTTACATTTTCAAAAGGCGTATTCTGTGCCATGCCGGCATTGTTTATCAATATGTCGATGATGCCGTATTGAGCTGTAATTTTTTCGATGCCGGAAGCAATAAAATCCGGATATGTAAGATTGCCGGGAATCACGGTACAGCAACTAAATTGTCTTACAAGGTTTGCTGTTTCTTCAAGTTTTGCAAGATTGTTGCCGCCGAGCAGAATGATTTTCATTTTTTCTGCGGCGAGTTTCAGTGCGATTGCCCGTCCGATACCGCCGCCACCGCCGGTAAGCACAACGATTTTGTTTTCAAGAATATTATTCATACAACTCCTTTTCCGGTAATATACATTTCTCAGCAGAAAATTCAAGAAATATTTCAATTTTTTGGTGAGTTTTCATTTATACGGCATCGTCGTTGGCGGGTGGCTGGGCATGACGTACAGAGTGAGAATTTTGGGAGTTTTGAGAATTTTGGGAGATTGCCATTGACTGCACTCTGAATCAAGCACATATCTCCGCTTCCGCGTAACTCCGAGTGCCCTTAATGCTTCGCGTTTCTGCACCAGTTGGTCTGGAGTGCAGTCATTTGTTTTATCCTGAAACTCTCTAAATTCCCTATCTCTCATTAAAGGGAACAGAGCGGTGCAAAAAAAACGGGAGAGAAAGCGTTTTGCCTTCTCTCCCGCAAAATATCTGTCAGACTGTTTTATGAAATTTTGAAAACAACGGGCAGATTGGAGAGCAGAGACTGCTGAATATAGATCACGCCGTTTTCTGTGCGGTATTCGACATCCTCCCAGTTGCCTGACGCTGCAAGCATTTTGATTTCAGAGGGAGTATTTCTGCAGATGAACGGAATTTCTTCAATAGCATCATAGTTGAGGTTGATGAGTGCCGCAAGGATTGAACCGTCGGCAAGTTCACCGCAGCGGAACATGATGTCCTGATCTTCGGGGCATTTGACCGGAATATCGGATACTTCTTCGCAGATTTTTTCCAGCCAGAGTTTGCGGATCGGATCGAGGGTGTAATAACTTGCAGTGATTGGTTCGCACCAGACAAAGACATCTTTATTGTTTTTGTTGCGGAATTTAGTCATGCCGGGAGCAATAACAGTAACATTGCCTGAACCGTCGGATGCGGGTTTGCAGAGTTCAGTAACAGTTTCAGCACCTTCAGCCGGAATGAGCAGACGGGTTTGGCTTGTGATCAAATGACGCATTTTGAGATTGCGTGCGACTTCGCGTTCATAGGAGAAGTGCGGCATTTTGTCAAGAGTGACGCCGATGTATTCGCCGTAGCCGCGGTCGATGAGCATTTGAGCAGCAACAGAATCGAGGATGAGGTTCTTTTTGACAACTTCATCAAGTTCAGAATCAGTGAAGTGTTTGACCATATCTGCACCGAGCATGAAGCATTCTGCTTCGGGATCAGAGGGTTCGCGGAATGAGAAAGAGATACCGAGAGCACCGACGACGGAGCAGAACCATTCTGGAGTGGTGAAATAGTCGGGATATTCACGGGGAGTGAATTCTTTTTCCAGATTGACGAGCGGAATTGAAACGCCTTTCCATTTGATACCGTTTTTAATGGTTTCATTCAGAACGTCGTAATATCTGCCGTATTTTTTCATCTGTTTTTCGTAGCGGACGTTTTCCATGCCGCAAGCGAAATTGACGTGGTTTTCGATCCAGAGTTTGGAACCTGACAGACCGTTCAGAATTGCATTGGTCAGGTGGGTGTGCAGACCGGCACAGGGCTGACTGTAACGGTGTTGGGGATATGTATCGGATTCATCGAGGATGAATTTGACACTGCCGCAGGCTTTCTGCATCAGAGCGGTTTTGTAAACGTTCTGCGGGTACTGGAGGGCAAAAGTTCTGCCGTAATAAGCATTGCCGACACGGATAAAGGGCTCAGTATTGGGACCTGCAGCGGCGAGAGCCATGCGTTCAAACATCAGATGTTCGCGGCCGGGACCGGAAATACCGCATGGAATAGAGGGATTCACGCTGTCGATAGCTTTGCGGATATTGGCACAGAAGTTTTCGAGGGATTCACGGCGGATTTTTTCAAATTCGATCATGATGGGATCATCTTTTTCTGCATGAGTGACCAGATCGATGAGTTCTTCCTGAGTGTATTGTTTTGAGAATTTTGCACGGTGGAGCGGGCAGAAACACTCAATTTTGTCATTATCGAGCAGACGGGTATCGTCGTCGAGCAGGAAAACTGCAGGATTGAGTTTTGCAAGTTCTGCAACGGTGAAGGAGCAGTATTTCAGGAAGTTTTCATCAAGCGGACACATTCTGCCTTTGGTCATGCCGGTGTGGTTGATGGTCGGCTGGAAAAGATGAACTGCAGGAGCAGATGAACTCCAGCCGTGACCGAGAAATGCCTGAATGAGGATTCCGAGTTCGATATCGGTATCTTTAAGTTCTTCTTTGAGTTCAGCAAAAGCACGGATGTAGTTTTTTGGCTTTGCATAGGGATCGTCACCTTCCGGATGCAGAGTCATACTGCACATAAGGAGTTTCAGCCCGGTTGCTTCGCTGTAACGTTTGTACTCATTTGCCATTTTTTTTACATCAGATGTAATAAAGGGCATGATGTTGAAGAATTTCATTTCGATTTTCCTTTTTGATAATTATTTTGTTGTTGAACACCTCTGGTGAACAATAATTTCCGTTAATATAACCTTTTTCAGGTAATAATCAATAATTTTTTGAATAAAATCCTTTATTTTTCTTCTACTTTGAAATCGTCAAACAGGGTTTTGCAGTTTGCATCACTGCCGCCGCCGACAGTGACCAGCACACTGTCGCTTGAAGCCCATTTGCCTGTGGTCGGAACTTTGAAAACAAGTTCAATTTTCTGCCATTCGCCATTGGCATTGACAACTTTGCTGACCGGAGGCATTCCGGAGAATTTATTTCCGGTTCGTGCCTGAATACCGAGAGACATTTTACCGGCTTTGATACTCTTTTTAGCCATGATGCTGAAAGTGTAGGTTTTGCCGGGAATGATCGGGCAATTGGTCAGGAAACAGCCGCCGCCGGATTTATTGGCAGTGATCTGGAGAGCCGGAGAATTATTGATGCCGCCCTTGAGATTGTGTTCAAATTTGACATCATGTTTGGAAGTTTTCCAGCTGCCCCAGATTTTTTTCATATTATCATAGAGGGGATAATTTGATTTCGGGGGGAAGGCGACAGCACGGTAATCTCTGGCGGGAACGGTGATTTCAAATTTTCCGTTTTGGGCCTTGAGCATCTTTTGGGTGCATTCAATGAAAAGGTCAAATTTGCCGTTGCCGATTGCTGAAATATCAATGGTGGTTTTCTGTGCTTTGGCTGTACGGTTTGAAAGTATCATTAAATACTGATTACCGGGACATTCATACCATGTCACACGGACATCGGGATTTGAAGACTTGATTGTATTGTCTTCGTAATACAAGTGACAGACAGTTGCATGATCGTTAAGCTGATACTTCTCCATGATGTTCCAGTATGCAATGGTGGTTGGAGAATGGGTGTAGAAACTGCCGGTTTCAATATCATTGAGAGCCAGCATGGACAGCATTGCACGGGTGGGGGGAGCGGTATAGTAAACCAGTTTTTTGTCTTCATTATAACCGAGAGCGGGCAGAATGACAACGCCGATACCGAGGATGTCGCGGTTGTATTCACTCTGATAAATTTCATCCGGAACTTCATCGGTGTAACACCAGACGTTGCGTTTGATGGCGACGGTATGCTGTTCCCCGGGGAACCAGTAATCAGCCATGCCGCACTGGAAAGGATAATAAGAACGCTGACCGTGGCACATGACGGTTCGGCCGTTGCGGTGGGCTTGAGCGACAGTACGTTCGATGAGTTTGCGTTTGCTCAGCATTTCATTCGGATAAATTTCACGGCCGAATTTGTCTTTGAAGAGACAGCCGTGATATTCATTGCGGCATTCGACTGAACCGCAGTGGTCATAATAAATTTCACCGATACGGTCGCCGTACGGATGCTGGAAAAGTTTCAGCTGATTGTTGATAATATAGTCCTGAAAGGATGTATTGTTGCAGAAAAGCAGCAGAGAGAAATATTCTTTGATGTATTTGCCGTTGCCGAGCGGACGGTGATGAGGCATCAGACAGACTGCCCCGCGGGGGATTGCCCAGTATTTGCGGAAGTATTTGACGTATTCATTTTCTTCGGTCAACGCATTGGCAAGGCCGTAAAGAGAACGTCCCATCGGACGGAGGTTTTTGACTCTGGCTTCAAAGTCGGTCGGGTGGGGCAGGAATGTTCCTACACCGGTCATGCCGCCGTCGCCGCCGGCATCGTGGATCGGATAATTGTTGCCGCGTCGGAGAACACGGTTCTGTGCCGGAAGCGGACGGGTCGGAGTGGTGATAAACAAAACTTCATAAGGTACAGCATCAGGCATTTTGACCTGTTTCTGAATCATTTTGACTTCGCAGATACCGTTGTCGCGGTCGGCAAAAAGAACAGCGGCATTGCGTTCAAAAATCCAGTTGGCTGTGTGTTCAGTCGTAAATGCAAAACCGCCCTGTTTGGAAACGAGCCAGAGCATATTGTCTGCACTGTCGGCAGAGAATGCAAATTTACTCTGTTTGGGATTCTGCAAGCGCGGAGCCATGAGGAAACGGCGGAATTCCGGCTTGACCTGCCATTCGAGATTCATTTTATCAATGGTTGGATTGCCGTTGATTGTCCAGTTGAATTTGATCATACCGTCATATTCGACAGTTGTTGCATAATCAATGGTGAAATCATCGGCTTTTCCGGTTCCGGTAAAGGTGACTGTACGGTTGGTGTTGGAAGTTTTTCCGGCTTTCCAGGTGATTTTTGCATCACCGATTTTGAGCTGCGGTGCTTTGAGGAAAAGTTCTTTGCCTTTAATAAGAATTGATTCGGGGAGGGGCCCTTCGCCGAATTTGTAAGTGCGGTTCCAGAGAGTGACGGTTCTTTCGGCACCGTTGAAAAGTTTATTGAAAAATCCGCGTTCTTTCCAGCGGTAATCTTTCCACAAAGCGGGAACTTCGTCTTCGTCACCGAGTTTGTTGTAAGCAAAAGAGAGGTCTGGACGGTAGATTTTGGCAATGATTTTGTGTTTGCCGTTGATTGTGCTTTCGAGAGTGTAGTTTCCGGTTGCGGTGATGTTGTGGAGCATACGGCAGCCGTTTTCTTTGAAAATCCATGAGCCGGTCTGAGTTTTGCCGTCGGGAGCGATGAGTTTGTAATCGACTTTCAAGCCGGATTTTTTCATTTGAGCTGCGAGGTTTTCGGGCAGGGCAGAGAAATCATATTCGACTTCCATGCGGTCGAGTTTGTCGCCGCGTCCGGTATCAACACCGTGAAGTTTGACTTCATAATCCTGAATGGCGACTGCACTTTTGTCTTTCAGGATGCGAGCATACATATTTTTGATTTCAGCGTGGGAAAGTTTGCGGGAGTAGATTTTGAAATCGTCCACGCCGACGCCCCATTTGTGATTATCTTCATAGAAGCGGCTTTTGATACCGATGAAACCTGACTTGAAATCGACATTTTCAAGCTGTTTATAAGTTGAATTTATTGCAGCTTCAAGTTTGAGTTCTCCGTTGAGATACATGGCAATATGACCGTTGCCCCATGAAGTGGCGATCTGGCACCATTCGTCCTGCTTGATACCTTTCATGCTCATCTGAATACGGCTGCATGAAGGCGTAATACTGTTGCGGTAGTCAAAATAGATGTAGTCGGCATATTCATAAAGTCTCAAATCGACCTGACGTTCACCGATGTTTTTGTTTTTGTAATCGTGTCCGTCGGGCTGTTTGTCAATGCCCCATGCGGGATTTTCACCGAAAACGATATTGAAAAGTCCGATATTGCCGCGTTTGACGCCTTTTGTCTCTTTTGTGCCGGGGACATAATCGGTGGCTTTGTACCAGAAAATTACAGTTCCCTGATTGTGATTGGCATTTTTGAGAACCGGAAGTTTAAGGTTTTCATTGGGCAGGGGCAGATAACCCTGTCTGCCGTCAAAACCGACAAACATACGGAGCATAAGATTGGTATCACGCATAACGGGAGTTAATTTTTCACCTTTGGCGAAGTCGGCATTGACGCCGTAGGAGTCAAAAGTCACGGCAAAAGAGAGGTCTTTGAGTGACAGTTTCTGTTTCATTGTCTGGCGTTCATATTTCTGAGCCTGCAGTGCGGCACAGATGAAACAGCAGAGGGACAAGAGATAAATTTTTTTCATAAAAAACCCTTTTTTAAATTATTTTTCTTCAAGTTGGAAATTATCAAAGAGAGTTTTGCAATCAGGAGTATTTCCGGCACTGAGCATGACAAACATATTATTGCTTTTTGCCCATTTGCCGGTGGTCGGAACTTTGAAAGTAAGTTCAACTTTCTGCCATTCGCCGGTGGCTTTGACAGATTTGCGGAATGATGTACCGCCGGACATTGCTCCTGCGGTACGGGAGTGTACGAGGACCGAAATTGTTCCTGCTTTGACACTCTTTTTCGCCATGAAACTGATTTTGTAAGTTTTGCCCGGAGTGACGGGATAATGATTTATGAAACTTCCGCCTCCGAGTTTGCCGGAACTTATCTGCAAAGCTGCGGAATTATTGATGCCGCCTGCTGCAACGTGTTCCATTTCAGAATCATTTTTCTTTGTTTTGAAATAACGCCATCTGTTATCCATATTATCAATAACAGGATAGAATGATTTCGGCGGGAAAGCGACCATGGAGAAACTTCTGGCAGGGATGGTGATTTCAAATTTTCCGTCTTTGACAGCGACATCTTTTCTTCTGTATTCTTCAAATGCTTTGAAACTGCCTTTTGCAACAGCTGAAACATCGATTACGGCTGCTTGTGCTTTGGCTGTTTTGTTGGCGAGGAATAATACGAAATGGTTTTCCGGGGTTTTGTAATAAGTTATACGGACAGCGGGATTGGAAGTTGTGATTTCCTTCTGCTCATGATAGAGACGGCAGATTGTTTCAGGTGACTGGGTGTTGTATTTGCTCATAATATCCCAGACATTCTGAACGACTACACTGTTTGCATAATATTGAGCAGTAGCCACGTCATGACTCTGAAGCATTGCCATCATTGCTTCGGTATAGGCGGGATTGCGGGTAAGGTTGCCTTTGGCTTGACCGAGAGCAGGGAGGTGGATAATGCCGACGCCGAGGACGTGCTTGTTGAATTCAGAACGGTAGATCGCATCGGATGCTTCGTCGGTATAACCGAATGGATTCCTGGTGAGCATGACATTGTACTGTTCGCCCGGATGCCAGTAGTCAGCCATACCCTGAATCATCGGGTAGAAGTGACGCTGACCGTGAAGCATGACAGTTTTGCCGTGCTTGTGAGCATAAGCAACAGTACGGCGGATGAGGTCGCGTACAGTAAGAACTTCATAAGAATCGACTTCGCGGCCGAATTTATCTTTGTAGCGGCAGCCGTGCAGGCGGTTGGTGCAGAGTTTGTTGCCGCAGAGGTCATAATAGACCTGCCAGATGCGGTCGGCGTATTTGTGGTTGTACAATTTGTGCTGTGCATTGAGGAAAAAGTCATTGACGATCAAACTTGTACAGGTTGAGATCGATGGATTGTAAGTTTTGACATATTTTCCGGGACCGACCGGTTTTTCATACGGCATATTGTAACTGTAAGCACCGGGGATTTCCCAGTATTTGCGGAAATAAACAGCTTCCGGTTCAATGGCAGTAAGAGCAATGCCGCCGTAAACACTGCCTGTTCTGTTCAAAGCCCCTTTGTGACGGTAGGCAAAGTCGTATTCGTGGGGAGTATGGTGGAAAATACCGGCAAAACCTCCGTTGCCGCCGCCATTGGTCATATATTTGGAACCGCCGCGGCTGTCGCCGTATTTGAGTGCCCGTACTTCAATCGGGAGCGGGCGGACGGGAGTGGTTATGAAAATCACACGGTATGGAGTTTCTTCCGGAAGTTTGACTTGTTTTGTGATCATTTTGACGGTGACATCACCGGTGGATTTATCGGCAAAAATAACTTTTTCATCTTTGTTGTAAATCCAGTTTGCATCGTTGACATAAGTGAATGCGAAACCTGCTTTTTTCTCTGAAACAAACCAGAGCATCGGAACGCTTCTGCCGGATGCGGGAGCGGGATATTCGAGTTTGGATGCTTTGTTTTCATTGACGAGGGGAGTCATGAGGAACTGGTGGTTTTCGGGAGCCATTTTCCAGTTCATCTGCATACTTGAAACGGTGGGCTGACCGGAAATTGTCCAGTCAACAAGCATCATTCCGTCATATTCGACACGGGTTGAATATTTGATTGCGGCATTGCCGAGTTTTCCGGTTCCGTTGAAAGTTATCCAGCGTTTTTCAACCTTGACATCACCGGCTTTCCATTCGGGCTTTTTGCCGTCAATGAGGAGTTCCGGGAGTTTGTCGAGAACTGGTTTGCCGAAAGCAGTGATTTCAACGGGCAGCGGACCGTCGGAAAATTTGTAAGTGCGGTTCCAGAGAGTGACGGTTCTTTCTGAAGAGTTGAAAAGTTTACCGAAAAATCCCTGTTCTTTCAAACCGAAATCTTTCCAGAGGGCAGGGACTTCATCTTCGTCACCGTAACCGTTGCCGACCCATGAAAGATCGGGGCGGGTGAATTCTTTTGTAACTTTTGTATTTTTGTCCAGCCATGTGACCAGAGTGTATTTGCCGGGCTTATCGACACCGCTGATGAAGCGGGAGCCTGAATCTTTGAAAACAAAGGAGCCTTTTCTGACAGTTTTGTCGGGCTTTTTGAGTTCATAATTCATTTTGAGTTTGCCGGCATCGAGGAGTTTTTGCTGTGCCGGAGAGAGGGAAGCAAAATCAATTTCAGCTTCAATGCGGTCAAGTTTGTCATTTCTTGAGGTATTGACGCCGTGAATATTGATTGAATATGCGATAATTTTTTCATCGCCTTTATCTTTGAGTAGATTCAAATATTGATTTTTGACTTCCAGCGGAGTCAAAGCACGTTTATAAACGGCGAAATCGTCGATACCTACACCCCATTTGTGTTCATCTTCATAGAAGGGGGATTTGATACCGATGAATGATTCGGCATTGTCAACGGCTTTGATGTCAGCGACTTTTTCAAATGTTGAGGGAATACTTGCCTCTTTGATGAGTTTGCCGTTGAGATAAATTGCAATGCGGTTGCCTTTCCAGGTGCAGGCGATCTGGTGCCACTGACCTTTTTTGATACCTTTGCGGGAGGCATAAGTTCTGCCGCAGCGGGTGTTGACTGAGTTCCATGCATCAAAATAGATCATGTCGGCAAATTCATACAAGAGGTATTCCAGATAACGTTTACCGTTTTGAAAATGCAAATGTGCAAGAGCAATATTGCCGCGTTGTTTTCCGTCAGTTCGTTTATCGCCCGGATTGTAATCCAATCCGGCACACCAGAAAATGATGGTTCCGTCATGCGGATTGATATTTTTTTCCACATTGAAGCGGAGTTTTTCGCCGGGTTCCGGTTTGAAAGCACCTTTATTGTCAAAACCGATAAGACCGCGGAGCATGAGTCCGGTATCTTTCATGGTAGTTGATAGAGTTTTGCCTTTTGCGAAATCCGCATTTACACCTTTGTTGTCAAAAGTGGCAAGAAAAGTAAGATCTTTATCTGCTTTTTTTGCATCGAAACTGCGGGTTATATATTTTGATTGAGCGAATGCCGGAACAGCAAGTACAGCCAGCATGGAAATAAGAATTTTTTTATTCATTTTAATTATTCCGTTTCTTCTGTGAAAATTTCAAAATCATCGAACCAGACAGTGCCGGGGGCGGCAGTGCCGCTGATTCCGAGAGTGACAAGGATGTTGCGGACTTTGCCCCAGTTGCCGGTGGTCGGTATTTTGCGGGTAATTACGAGCTGTTTCCAGTCGGAACAATTTTCTGCAGTGGTAAAAGTGCTGGGATAAGTGACGTTGAGATATTTGAAGTTTTCATCTTTGCACTGAAACCCGAGAGAAATTTTTGCTTTGGGAGAGATTCCTTTGGTTTTGACAAAAATGCTCAAAGTGTAGGTTTTGCCGGGGAGAACAGAGATATTGTTCATGAGAACGGAACTGGATTTTTCCGCATTACCGGCAAGAACTTCCACTTTTGCGGCGGGGGCTGATTGTTTGCCGACACTGTTGTCGATACTGAATTTCATTTTTGCATTTTTCCCTGACCAGATGCTCCATGATTCTTTGAAATTGAAAGAATCTTTGATTTCTAAACTGTCAGTTTTGGTCAATTTGAAATCATCAAAGAATGCGGGGGCATTGGGCTGTGATTTTACACCGGTCAGGATGCGGACAAATTTTGTTTTGCCTGAGGTCCGGAAAGGAATTGAGATTTTCTGCCATTCTGAAGCTGCATTGAAACTTCTGCTGACCATGGTATCTTTGAATTTGTTGGTTTCGCCGAAGTCATGGACAGACAGACTGAAAACAGCATTTTTGTCAGCAGATTTAGTCATTATTTCTGCAACATAAAATGAATCGGGTTCGACGGGGAAGTTTTTGAGATTTCCGCCTCTTGTACCTTTCGGGAACATGATCTGCATTGCACCTTTGGCTTTACAACCTTCATTTTTGTTCAGAGTTGATTTTACAACAGTGCCTTTTGTATCCCAACTGGTCCACACTTTCTGCGAGAAATCGTCTGCTGCATCAGCCATCAGAGTTGATGCACAGGCGAAAATACCTGCTATAAAAAGATAAGTTTTCATTTTTTATTCCTCATATTATTGAATTATTTTTCTTCAACTTTAAAGTCATCGAAAAGAGTTACAGAATTTTTGCCGGTGGAACTTGTTGTAAGAAGAACATTGTTGCATTTGCCCCATTTGCCGGTGGTCGGAACTTTGAAAACGAGTTCGACTTTCTGCCATCCGCCGTTGGAAACGACTTTTTTGCTTGCCAGCGGAGCTCCTGCAAAATAGTTGTTAATGCGGCCCTGAATACTGAAGCCCATTGAGCGGTTTTTGACAGAATTTTTCATCATCATACTGATAGTGTATGTCTTGCCGGGAACGATGGGGAAGTATCTTATAAAGCAGCCGCCGCCGGTGTTTTTGCTGATTATTTTGATCGCAGGAGTATTGTCGATGCCGCCATCGGGATCAAGCTCAAAAACAGTATCGCATTTTATACTTGAACGCCATGAACCCCATTTGGTATTCATGCTGTCAGTTATGGGATAGAATGATTTCGGCGGGAAACAGACGATACGGAATGAACGGGCGGGGACAAAAATGCTGAATTTGCCGTTTTGTACTTCAATATCTTTCTTTTTGTATTCTTCAATGGCTTTGAAGTTGCCGTTGGGAACAAGACCGTTGAGGTCAATTGTGGATCTGCGTCCGCGGTAAGTTTTGTTGACGATAAAGAGGATGTAGTGGTCGCCCGGAGTTTTGTAATAAGTAATGCGGATTTCCGGACGGGAACTTGTCACCTCTTTTTGCTCGTGATAGAGGCGGCAGACCGTTTCCGGAGAACCGATATTGTATTTGCTCAAAATATCCCAGACAGACTGAACAACTCTGACACAGGTATATGATTCAGTGGTTTCAATATCATGACTCTGAAGCATTGCCATCATTGTTTCAGTGTATTCAGGAATACCGTGGAATGAACTGTCAGCCTGACCGAGAGCGGGCAGATGAACGACCCCGACACCGAGGACGTGTTTATTGAATTCTGAACGGTAAATATCATCGGAAACTTCATCGGCGTACCCGAAGGGATTTCTGCGGAGGAGAACATTGTACTGTTCGCCCGGGAACCAGTAATCAGCAAGACCGTGAATCATCGGGAAGTAAGAACGCTGACCGTGAAGCATGACGGTTTTGCCGTGTTTGTGGGCATAAGCAACGGTACGGCGGATGAGATCACGTTCACCGAGGATTTCGTAGGAGTTGACTTCTCTGCCGAATTTGTCGGTATAACGGCAGCCGTGGAGCGTACTGCGGCAGATGCTGTTGCCGCAGAGGTCGTAATAAACCTGCCAGATGCGGTCGGAAAATTTGTGATTGTAAAGTTTATGCTGGGCATTGAGGAAAAAGTCTGTTATCACGCTGCTGGTACAGGTTGAAAGAGAAGGATAATAATCCTTTTTGTATTTTCCGTTGCCGAGCGGTTTGTGCCAAGGCATATTGTAACTGTAAGCACCGGGAACTTCCCAGTATTTGCGGAGGTATCTTGCTTCAGGTTCAAGTGTTGTCAGAGCAATGCCGCCGTAAACACTGGTACGGTTGGGAATGCCGTCCTGATGTTTTGCGGTAAATGCTGTCGGATGCGGAGCGTGGTGGAAAATTCCGGCAAATCCGCCGTCGCCGCCGGCATTGGTCATGGTTTTGCTGCCGACACTTGCACCGCGGCTGTCGCTGAATTTCAAATCACGCTGCAGTGCGGGCAGAGGACGGGTGGGAGTGGCGAGGAAAATTGCACGGTAGGGGGTATCTTTGGGCATTCTGACTTTTCTGGTAATCATTTTGACGGTGACATCACCGGTGGATTTATTGGCGAAGAACAGTTTTTCGCCTTTGTTGTAAATCCAGTTTGCGTCATTTACCATTGAAAAAGCGAAGCCGCCTTTTTTCTCAGAAACGAACCACAGCAGATTGCCGCGTCCGCCTTCGGGATACGCCCATGAAACATCGGGATTTTTATCTTCATTGACTATGGGAGTCATGAGGAACTGGTGATTTTCAGGAGCCATTTTCCAGGTGAATTTCATATCGGAGATGGTTGGTTCGCCTGAAATTGTCCAGTCAACGAGCATCATTCCGTCATATTCGATACGGGTTGAATATTTAATGGTGGCTTTGCCGAGTTTTCCTGTGCCGTAAAAGGTTATCCATTTATCCTCTTTTTTGATATTTCCGGCTTTCCAGACGGGTTCTTTGCCGTCGATGAGGAGTTTTGGAAGTTTGTCAAAAAGTTTTTTGCCGTAAGCAGTGATTGCAACCGGGAGCGGACCGTTGCCGAATTTGTAAGTACGGTTCCAGAGAGTGACGGTTCTTCCTTTTAAACCGAAATCTTTCCAGAGTTCAGGTACGCCTTCATCGCCGTAGCCGTTGCCGACCCATGAGAAATCGGGACGTACTACAGATTTTACGACAGTATCTTTGCCGATTTTTGTGGTCAAAGTATATTTGCCTGCTTTATTTATGCCGTTAAAAATGCGTGTTTCAAACGGTTTTTTAAAAGTGAAAGAACCTTTTTGGACTTTGCCGTCGGGATCTTTCATCTCATAAGTCATTTTGAGTTTTCCTGCTTTGAGGAGTTTTTCCTGTTCAGCAGAGAGTGATGAAAAGTCAAATTCAGCCTCAAGGCGGTCGATTTTATCATTTTTGCCGATATTGATACCGTTGAGGTTGATTGAGTAAGCCTCGATTTTTTCATTGCCTTTGTTTTTCAGCTGTTTTATATACTGATTGCGGACTTCCAGCGCGGACAATGCGCGGTTGTAGATGGTAAATCATCGACACCGACGCCCCATTTGTGATTATCGCCGAGAAACGGAGATTTGATACCGATGAAAGATTCAGCACTGTTGTCGGCTTTGAAATCTGCAAGTTTGGCGATTTTGGCGGGCAGAGCCTCTTCCTTCATGAGTTTGCCGTTGAGGTAAATCGCCAGACGTTTGCCGTTCCATGTGCAGACGAATTGGTGCCATTCGCCTTTTTTGATACCTTTGCGGGGGGTGAAAACTCTGCCGCCCTGTCCGTGACCGTGCGGAGGAACAGAAGTTGTCCAGTCAAAGTAAACATTGTCTCTGTATTCATAAAGCTGCAATGTAATTCTGCGGCTTTGGCTGTCAACAAAATTCAAATGAGCCAAAGCGATATTGCCTCGGCTTTTGCCGTCCGTTACTGCTTCAGCGGGATTATAATCCAAAGCATTTACCCACAAAATGAGAGTACCTTTGTGCGGGTCGATATTTTTATCGACATTGAATTTCAATGCTTCGCCGGGTTCGGCTTTGAACGCGCTTCTGTTGTCATAACCTATGAGACCGCGGAGCAGAAGACCGGTATCTTTCATCGTTGTTGAAATTTTGTCACCTTTGGCAAAGTCGGCGTTAACGCCTTTGCTGTCAAAAGTAACGAGGAATGAGAGATCCTTTTCCGCACGTTTTTCTTTGTCTGTACGGGTGATGTACTTTGATTGCCCGAAGAGTGGCAGTGCGGCGGCTGCCAGCATTGGAATCATGAGAAGTTTGTTCATTTTGAAGTCCTGTCTTTTTGCAGTTTGAGTGCCTTGAAACATATTTTGCCGGAATATATCTCAAGGCACTTCATTTTTATATATTTATTTTTCTATTATTTTTCGTCAATTCTGAAATCATCGAACAATGTTTCACAATTTTTTCCGTTGGAACTCAGCATGACAAAAATGTTATCTGCCTGTTTCCATATGCCGTCGGCAGGAACAGTGAAAGTCAGAGAGATTTTCTGCCATTCGCCATCAGAGACAACGGATGCAATTTTCTGAACTCTGAGCTGTTTGGCACTTTCGCGGCCGCGGGCAGTAAGGGTTATTTTGTTTCCTTTGACATTCTGTTTTACCATGACGCTCATGGTGTAAGTTTTGCCGTGGATTATCGGGAAGGATTTGCTGAAAAGCCCGCTGCCGGTCTTTTTGAAAATTATTTTCAACGCGGCAGAATTACCGATACCTTCTTTGGGAGCGATTCTGAAAACAGTATCAGAATTTTTGTTTTTCCAAGTACTCCAGATTTTATTCATGTTGAAATATTGGGGGTATGTCGGAACAGGCGGGAAACAGACAATGCGGAATGAACGGGCGGGAACGGAAATGGTGAATTTTCCGTCTTTTACCTGAACATCTTTGCCTTTATATTCTTCAACGGCTTTGAAGTTTTTGTTTTTGACGAGAGCGTTGATGTCAAAAGTTGCTTTGCGTCCGCGGTAAGTTTTGTTGACGATAAAGAGAACGTATTTATCGCCGGGAGTTTTGTAATAAGTGATACGAATATCGGGATTTGAGCATTTGACTTCGTTCTGTTCGTGATACAAACGGCATACCGTTTCGGGGGACTGGACATCGTATTTTTCCAGAGCGTCCCAAACTTTCTGGCAGACTTTGCTTGAAGCCCAGAGACTGGTTGTTTCAACATCATGGCTCTGAAGCATTGCCATCATTGCTTCGGTATAAGCGGGAACGCCGTGGAAAGAGCGGTCTGCCTGACCGAGAG
>JAFVUZ010000161.1 GCA_017502435.1 Lentisphaeria bacterium | reverse complement strand
TGAGCCGTTACCTCACCAACTAGCTAATGGGACGCGAGCCTATCTCCAAGCGATAAATCTTTAGTTTATCCTTCATGCGAAAGATAAACCACATCAGGTATTAGCAGCCGTTTCCAACTGTTATTCCCAACTTGGAGGCAAGTTACTCACGTGTTCCTCACCCTTCCGCCACTAAGCATTGCTGCTTCGTTCGACTTGCATGCCTAATCCATGCCGCCAGCGTTCGTTCTGAGCCAGGATCAAACTCTCCGTATAATTAAATTATATCGAAGAAATTTGAACTTACGCTCTAATTTCTTGTTTTGATTTATTTTCTTCGATTCTTTTTGAATCGCTCAATGTAAATTGTCGGTTACATCGCACTATTCAATTTTCAAACAACTTCACCACGATTTGTGATGGTTCTTTAATATATCACAGATTTTTAATTTGTCAAATCAAGTTTTAAACTTTTTTCAACTTTTTTAATCTTGTGTTTTTTATCAACCATCGCTCTTTGGGCGACATGGTTTTTAATATATCACAAGTTTTTGTTTTGTCAAACCGAATTTGAAAAATTTTTCGATTTTTTTCAATCTGCAATCTCAAGTTTTAAACAACCACACCTTCTTTTGGTGACATGGCTCTTAATATACACCATTTTCTGTTTCTGTCAAGTTTATTTCTCAACTTTTTTTGCATTTTTTATGCTCAAAATGCTATTCTGCAGCATCAAGACAACTCATAAAATCATTCTAAATCCCAATCTTTCAACAAGATACAAAAAAAATACCGTATATTCAGCAGAAAACCACCTCATATACGGCACAATTTAAGACAAAAAACAATCAGGCAAACGTATTATTTACAGGATTGCTCCAGCAATATCGTCCTTGTGAATCACGCAACTGTATGCGTAACAAGCCTTTGGGACATTCCCGGAGGTCAATTTTGATCTCAGTCGTCTCCTCCGGCTCGCCTTTTTTGATATATTCATGAACCCAGACCGGTGTGCCGGTTGACTTGCGTCCGACAATCACTGCATACTGGCAAGCGGTAAATTCAGCCTCAAGAACTCCATCATTTACAACGAGTTTCGTAAATTCAGGCCCCTGTGTGGAATAAAAATCCCCCTTCTTCAATGCATCGACTATATCCTCAGCTGAATTACTCTTGGCACAAACCATCGTCCATGCACCGCCATAATTCCTTCTGTCATGCATATCATCAACTGCAATGGCGGTATATTCCTTTCCGGCATCCAAACAGGCATCCCATACATACATATTAAGCTCCTTGCCCAGATAACGGCAGGTCGAATTGAAAACCTCAATTCCTGCAATATTTTCCAGCTGCATAACATCTTCAGGATGAAGGCCGCACCAATACGGATGAGCACAAAATACAACCGCTCCGGCAGCAACTGCACAATCAACTGCCTCCTGCCCGGTCGCCGGCTCTGTATCTTTAAAATCCTCCGGCACACCGATCGCCAGGATATGCCAATCAACGCCACGCGGCCCGGCCGGATGCAGTTCCACACCTGAAACAAGCGTCATTCCCCTGCCGTCATATTCAGAAACCTTGTTAACAAATTTATGATCAGAAAAAACAATCGCATCATAACCGATGCTTTTGTACATATCAATAACCTGCTCCGGCGAAAAATGCCCGTCAGAATTCACCGTATGAGTATGCAATGCCGCCTTGAAAACCTGACGTTCATAAGTCGGCTCTCCGTTTTTACCCAGAATAATCTTTCTCATAATCAAGACCTTATGTATTTATATAATATGCTTTTATAATTATCAAAATTTCGATATATATCACTCATTGCAAATAGGATTGCTCCAGCAATATCTTCCCTGAGAATCACACAACTGTATGCGTAATAAGCCTTTAGGACATTCATTCAAGTCAATTTTAAAACCTGTCGTTTCTTCAAATTCGCCGTCCTTGACAAATTCATTGACCCAAATTGCTCTGCCTTTTGCTTTTCTGCCGCTGATAACTGCATACTGGCAACTGGTAAATTCGGCCTCAAGAACTCCATTATTTACAACAAGTTTCGTAAATTCAGGTCCCTGAGTTGCATAAAAATCTCCGTTTTTCAATGCCGCAATAATATCTTCATATGAATTGCTTTTGGCACAAATCATAGTCCAGCCGCCGCAAAAATCTCTAATATTATGAATATCATCGACGGCAAGAGCCGTATATTCCCTGCCGGCATCCAGACAAATATCCCATGCATACATATTGAGTTCCTTGCCTATATAACGGCATGATGAGTTAAAAACCTCAATACCTGCAATGTTTTTCAGTTGCATGACTTCAGATGGCAGCAGACCGCACCAATAAGGATGAGCACAAAACGCTATACCGCCGACATTTACCACACTGTCAACTGCTTCCTGACCTGTTTCCGGGTTCGTATTGGCAAAATTTTCCGGCACACCGATAGCAAGTATGTGCCAATTGATTCCACGCGGCCCCATTGGATGAAGTTCAACGCCGGAAATCAAAGTCATTCCCCTGCCGTCATATTCAGAAACTTTATTTACCTTGCGGTGATCGGAAAAATTGATAACATCATATCCCGCATCTTTGTACATATCAATAATTTGAGCAGGCGTAAAAATACCGTCACTGTTGGTCGTATGAGTATGCAAGTTTGCTTTCAATACCAATCTTTCCTCTGCGGCCCCGCCATTCTTCTGCCAGACAATCTTCCTCATAATAATATTCCTCTATATATAGATAAAAAAGAGACTTAATAAAAATACCATACTTTAATATTTTTTCAAATAATTTTATACAAAAACTGAAAAAAGCCGGGCAAAAAAAGCACCGCATAAGCGATTATGCGGTGCTGAAGTATTTGCTATACTTTTATTATGCGTTCAAGCGGGCTTCGAGTGCTGCAAGCTGATCATAGAGAGCTTTGGGCATACGATCGCCGAATTTTGCATAATGTTCTTTGATGCTTTCGACTTCTTTCAGCCAGCCTTCTTTGTCGAGAGAGAGAAGTTCTGCCATATCTTCAGCGGTAACTTCATCTTCGAGACCGGTACGGTCGATAGCGTCAACGGTGGGCATGAAACCGATCGGAGTTTCGACAGCTTTGCCGGTGCCGTTGCAGCGTTCAAAGATCCATTTCAGGACGCGGCTGTTGTCACCAAATCCGGGCCACAACCATTTGCCGTCAGCAGTTTTGCGGAACCAGTTGACATAGAAAATTTTCGGAAGTTTATCGGCAGTTGATTTTTCACCGATTTCCAACCAGTGTTTGAAATAGTCAGCCATGTGATAGCCGCAGAAGGGCAACATGGCAAACGGGTCACGGCGGATGGTACCTGCTTTGACGTCCAAAGCAGCAGCGGTAACTTCAGAACCGACGATTGAACCCATAAAAACACCATGTTCCCAGCTGTTTGACTGATGGACCAGAGGAACAGTGCTGGGACGGCGGCCGCCGAACAAGAATGCTGAAATCGGAACGCCTGCAGGATCTTCCCATTCGGGAGCGATTGCGGGGCAGTTGCTGGCTTTAGCAGTAAAACGAGCGTTGGGATGAGCTGCTTTTTCAGTTGCAGTTGCGGCATCCCATTTGTTGCCTTTCCAGTCGATGAGAGTTCCGGGAGCATCATAACCGATGCCTTCCCACCAGACATCACCGTCTTCAGTGAGAGCAACGTTGGTAAAGATGGTATCTTTGGAAGCAGACATCATGGCATTGGGGTTGGACTGCATACTGGTACCGGGAGCAACGCCGAAGAAACCTGCTTCGGGGTTGATGGCGTAAAGACGGCCGTCAGCACCGAACTTCATCCATGCAATATCGTCACCGATAGTTTCGACTTTCCAGTCTTTGATGGTGGGGATGAGCATGGCGAGGTTGGTTTTACCGCAAGCGGAGGGGAATGCACCGGTAACGTATTTGACTTCGCCTTCGGGGCTGGTAAGTTTCAAAATGAGCATATGTTCAGCCATCCAGCCTTCATCACGGGCCTGGACAGAAGCGATACGCAGAGCGAGACATTTTTTGCCGAGGAGAGCATTGCCGCCGTAACCTGAACCGTATGACCAGATTTCACGGGTTTCGGGGAAGTGAGCGATATATTTTTGATCCAACGGTGCACACGGCCAGATACCGTTGTCGGATTCGCCTTCTGCGAGGGGTTTGCCGACAGAGTGGATGCAGGGAACAAATTCGCCGTCGTTGCCGAGGACTTCGAGAACCTTGGTTCCGACGCGGGTCATGGTGTGCATATTGATAACAACGTAAGCAGAGTCGGTGATTTCAACACCGATCTTAGCGATGTTTGAACCGACGGGACCCATTGAGAAGGGGATGACGTAGAAAGTACGGCCCTTCATGCAGCCGTCATAAAGACCGAGCATGGTTTTTTTGAGTTCGACGGGGTCGATCCAGTTATTGGTGGGACCTGCGTCTTCTTTTTTGGCGCTTGCGATGTAGGTACGGGCTTCAACGCGGGCGACGTCAGAAGCGTCGGAGCGGAAAAGAACGCTGTGGGGCTTTTTGGCAAGACGAGTAGCGAGGCCGGAAGCGACCATTTCGTCTGCGAGTCTGTCGTATTCTTCGGCAGAACCGTCACACCAGTAAACTGCATCGGGTTTGCAGATTGCAACCCATTCTTCGACCCATGCGAGCAATTTCGCATGCTGAGTGGGGGCTTGATTCAAATACTTTGTCATTTGAATTTTCTCCATAATATGTTAGTTAAAAGATAAGGGCAAAAAAATTTTGCTGAACAGTTTTAATCCCAACAGCAAAACACTACATTCATGGATAATATATATCTCTTTTTATAAAAATACAAATCTTTTTCAACGGTTTTTTATAAAAATATGTAAAAAAATAATATCCGGATGCAAAAAAGCTGCTGTTGCAAAACTTAAAAAAGTTTGCGATGCTCTTAATTTTTATTATTAGGCTCTGTACTAAACATTGACTGATAATAAAAAAAATTGAGGGGGTTCGGGGGTATAGTGAGTTGCGACAGCAACGAACGGCATACCCCTGATGTGGCTAATCCGGCGAAAGATTTGTTTCGTCATTCCGCAAAAAAGCG
>JAFVUZ010000160.1 GCA_017502435.1 Lentisphaeria bacterium | reverse complement strand
GCTCTCCGAGCTATGGAGGGCATCCTTCGCACGCTCCGTTGCACTCCGCTTGTTTTTGCTTACGCAAAAAAAACTACGTATGGCATTCCTGACGGCCTGCCCTCCGCCGCTCTCCGAGCTATGGAGGGCATCCTTCGCACGCTCCGTTGCACTCCGCTTGTTTTTGCTTACGCAAAAAAAACTACGTATGGCATTCCTGACGGCCTGCCATCCGTAGCTTTAGCGAAGGATGGTGGGCGATACGAGACTCGAACTCATGACTTCTACCGTGTGAAGGTAGCGCTCTAACCAACTGAGCTAATCGCCCTGTTTTAAATTTTTCCTAATATAACTCCTTTTTGTGCTTTTTTCAAGTATATATTATAAAAATAACTTGATTTTTTCAAAAAACAAGGTATATTGGTGAACGATTTATTTTGTTACAAGCGTGCCATAAAAAAATGGCTTTCCAGAAGGAGGTTAATTTATGCCTGAAAATTTGAAAGCAACTTTGAATATTGACGGGAAGTCTATCGACCTGCCGGTCGTTGTCGGCAGCGAAAAAGAAAAAGGTATCGATATTTCCGGCCTCCGTCAAAAAACCGGCTATGTCACTGTTGATCCCAGTTTTATGAATACTGCCGCATGTTACAGCAAAATCACCTTTATCGACGGCGAAAAAGGTATTTTGCGTTACAGAGGCATTCCGATTGAAGATCTGGTGAAACTTGAATCTTTTACCCAGACAGCATTTCTGCTGCTTCACGGCAATCTGCCAACTCCGCAGCAGAAAGTCCAGTTTTCACACCTTTTGAACTTGAATTCCATGATTCATGAAGATATGCGTCACTTCTTCGACCACCTGCCACGCGGTGCTCATCCGATGCATATTCTCTCAACCATGATCAATGCTCTGGCGATTTTTTATCCCAATGTTGATTTGTTGTCCATTGATGAAGATATTGACATTTCAAGTGCACGTCTGATTTCCACGATCCGCACCATGGCGGCATTTGCTTACAAGAAAAACATCGGAGAACCGATCGTTTATCCGCGGCATGATCTGCCGTATTGTGCAAACTTTCTGAATATGATGTTTGATTCTCCGGTCGCACCGTATGAAATCAAACCGGAAATTGTCCGTATTCTGAATATTCTTTTTATTCTGCATGCCGACCACGAACAGAACTGTTCAACCACTACTGTCCGTACCATCGGCAGTGCCCAGGTAAATCTTTATGCCACTATTTCAGCAGGTGTTTCAGCTCTTTCAGGACCGCTTCACGGCGGTGCAAACCAGGCAGTTGTTGAAATGCTCAGACAAATCCTCGCTGACGGCGGAAATGTCAAAAAATATATTGAATATGCCAAGGACAAAAATAATCCGTTCCGTTTGATGGGTTTCGGTCACCGCGTCTACAAAACTTACGACCCGCGTGCTCAAATCATCCGTGAAGAATGTCATAAACTGCTTGCTCAAATGGATATACAGGACCCCTTGCTCGATATTGCACGTGAACTCGAAGAAGCAGCATTAAATGACCCGTATTTCATTGAACGCAATCTCTATCCCAATGTGGACTTTTACAGCGGCATCATCTACCGTGCAATGGGCATTCCGGAAAATATGTTTACCGTAATGTTCGCACTCGCCCGCCTCCCCGGATGGATCGCTCACTGGAAGGAAATGATCGGCGGCACAACAAAAATTGTCCGTCCCCGCCAGATTTATACCGGTCAGACTCCTGCCGACAGAAAATAAGGTCGTCTATCTGTGGCACTGAGTTTCATACATTGTGCGGATTTGCATCTTGGAACTCCCTTCAAAGGAGTTGCAGGACGCTTCAGTGCAACTGATAATGTGCATGAAATCCTGCACGCTCCGGAAGCGGCTTTTGAAAAAATCGTTGATTTTGCAATAGAAAAAAAAGTTGATTTTGTTCTTTTTGCAGGCGATATTACCGACTCCGTCAATGTCAATTGGCGGAGTATTTCTGTTTTGACGGCAGGGCTGGAAAAACTTGCAAACGCCAATATCAAAGTTTTTGCAGTCGCAGGCAATCACGATGCCATGCCTAACCCGACACTTGAAAATGCATTTAAAAACTGCGTCCTTTTTGACTGCAAAAATATAGAATATCACGAAATCTCCGGCAAAGCCGTCATCGGCGGCATCAGTTTCTGTGCTGAAAATGCCGCAAAAAATACAGCTGCAAATTTTCAGCGTCAAAATTCAGAACTCTTTCAAATCGCTCTTTTTCACGGCAATATCGGCGGCAGACAGGGCTATGACAATTACTCTCCCGCCTCGATTGGCGACCTTGTAAACTGCAATATGGACTATTGGGCGTTGGGACATATCCATGAAACAGCCTTTCTGTCTGAAAAAAATCCGGTAATTCTCTACAGCGGAGCAACTCTTTCACGCGATGTCAATGAGAGTTCCCCAAAAGGTTTTTATCATGTGCAGGTAGATGATTTCAAAAATGTGAAATGTGATTTTATTGCAAGTTCTCCATTGCTTTTCTGCCGTCTGGACATCCGGCTTGAAAATGCTGATTCAATGCCGGAAATAAAAAATCAAATCAGAAAAAATATTCTCGCGTTTGTCACGTCAAACAATGCAGACAAATATTTTATGGAACTTGTTTTGAACGGCAGCACCACACTTGACCGTGAACTGCGGGAGCAGACGGATGAAGATTTGCATTTTCTGTTTTCCGACGGACTCCCCGGCTGCTGCATAATCGGCAGAATCACAATACAGACAGTTGGCAATTTTGACAGAGAACTTTTCTGCAGAGAAAATATTTTTGCCGCTGATCTGCACCATTCATTCAAAGATGAAAAATCCGCCGATTTCCCAACCATTCAGGCTGAACTCGGTACTTTGAAACGCAATTACGGAAGTTTTATCGACAGTGAAAATCTCTCTTTTGAAGAACTTGCCGAAGATGCCGAAAATGAAATAATCCGGCTGATTACGGAGGATTTCGCATGAAAATACTGGAAATACAAATTGAAAACTTCGGCAAATTTCACGATTTTTCATACAAATTCAACGGCAGCGGCATTGAAATACTGAACGGCGAAAATGAATTCGGCAAAACAACTCTCGTGACTTTCGTTCAAAGAATACTTTATGGTTTTCCGGACAAAAGACACGCTGAAAATCTTTATGAATCCGACGGCACTCCCTATGGCGGCAGACTGATTTGTATTGCCAATGACAACCGTAAAATAACTCTTGAACGGCTCGGCACTGCCAAAGGCGGAACTTTGCGGATTTTTGACACTGCAAGCGGCGAAGAGTTGAATATGGCGGATTACATCAGACAGGGAGCTGAATTTTACCGTAATATTTATATGATACATCTGAAAGACCTTCTGTCTGAAGCATCTCTTCTTTCCGGCGAAGTACGTCATCATCTTTACGGTATTGAGCGTGCATTCGGTAATATTTCCCCCGTAAAAATCCAGGAAACTCTGCAAAAAAAATGCGATGCATTGTACCGCCCCAAAGGTTCAACGCAACTGCTTCCGAAACTTGCAAAAGAGTTGAAAGCCCGCGAAAAAGAATTATCAGAACTGAATCTTGAAATCAAAAATCTGATTGCTGAATGTTCAAATGAAGAACATTTGACGAAGAAACGCTCCCGGCTGCAGAAACAATTCGCCGCCGCAGAAAAAATCTCCGCTTTGAATCAAAAAATTAAAGACCTGACTCAAAATGCAAACAAGCCTTTTACCGGCGAAATACCGGATAAATTTCTGCTGGACAACCGTGACAAAATCAACGCCCTGGTCGAACGCCGTCAGACTGTTATTGAAAATTATCAATCTCAAATCCAAACAGAAAAACAGATTGCCGCCCTCACCTCCGGACTTGAAAAACTTCAATTCACTTCAGTTGCGGAATATAAAAATGCCAAATCTGAATACGAAAAAGAAAAATCCGTTTATGCCGAAAAACTTCTGCGTCAGCAAATCGCAACAGAAAATGAATCAAAAAAAATTGCATCTTTCAAAAAAATCAAACTTGCAGTCAATATTGTCTCCGGAATTTTGTGTCTGATCGCTGTTGCAGGATTGATTTTCAAAATTTATCCGCTTGCAGTGTTTTTTCTTGCATTCATTGCTCCTTTTGTGCTGAAAAAGCCGCAGGCAAGCACGTTTGAAGAACTTCATGAACCGGAAGACAAAACCGCATTTTTCAACCGCCAATATGAACTTCTGAAACAGAAAGATGAACTTGAAAAACTGCATGAACTTGCAAATAAACTGCAAAAAATACATTCTGATTTTATGCAGGAACTGCAAATTTTCAAGGCCCATCTTCCTGAAAAAATTTCCGCTTCAGGTGCCGACATGATTTCTATGCTGCAACAGAAACTTAACAATGCAGTACGCAATGAAATTCAATTTGAAATGTACAGAAAAAATTCCGCCGCCAATTTAAATGAAGCCGAAAAAATCAGAGAAACCGTTGCAATACTGCAGAATTCCACTGAAAATGTAAAAAATACAGACGAATTGAAAAATGAACTTACCCAAACCGAACGTCTCTGCACCGGAATTTACCTCCGGAAACAACAGTTGAATGACAAAAACACTCTTTACAGCAGACTCGAATCTGAATATTTCGCCGCAAAAAATACTTTCAATATACATCTCAAACAATATCTCAAATGGAAAACCGCTTTGAATATCTGGGAAAAAACAGTGAATGTTTTTGAAAAAGAACGTCAGGGCGATGTCATGCAGCGTGCTTCAGAACTTTTTTCACGCATCACCGGAGGCAGATATTTATCCGTCCGCAAGGCTATTGCCAAAGACGGAAATCTGGTCGTTTTTGATGGGAAAAATGACAAAACTGTCGATAAATTAAGTTCCGGCACACGGGAGCAGCTGCTTTTTGTCCTCCGTCTCGCATTGATTGAATATATTGAAAAAAATGCTCCGCAAAATATTGCAATGCCGCTTTTGATGGACGATATTTTCGTTAATTATGACCACAAACGTGAACAATATGCATGGGATATTCTGAAAGATTTCTCATGCAATCGGCAGATAATTTTCTGCCGGGCAAAAGAAATAACCGCCGATGCGTAAAATAATTCACATTGATATGGATGCTTTTTTTGCCTCCGTCGAACAGCGTAATCATCCTGAATACCGCGGAAAACCGCTCATTGTTGCAGGCGATCCTGATAAACGCGGAGTCGTTTCAACCTGTTCTTATGAAGCAAGAGTTTTCGGTGTTCACTCTGCCATGCCGACCAAAAGTGCCATGAAACTCTGTCCGCAGGGTATCTTTATTGAAGGAGATATGCACGTTTACAAAGAAGTTTCAAATCAGGTATTTTCTATTTTTTACAAATATACCTCAAAAGTCGAACCGATGTCCATTGATGAAGCATTTCTTGACGTCACAGAGTCGGTAAATGACGGCCGCAGCGCCACTGAAATCGCCTCCATGATTCTGCGTGAAATTTTCAATGAGACCGGACTTACTGCATCTGCGGGAGTATCTTACAATAAATTCCTTGCCAAAGTTGCCTCATCTCTCCGTAAACCAGCCGGCCTTTCAGTCATAAAGCCATCCGGAGCGATTTCATTTCTGGAAAAACTTCCGATTGAAAAATTTTACGGCATAGGCAAAGTCACAGCCGGAAAACTCCGCTCCATGAATATCAAAACCGGCAAAGATTTGAAAGCTCTGGATTTGCAGACTTTGATCAGTCACTTCGGCAAAGCGGGTGCATTTTATTTCAATATTGTCCGCGGCATCGATGATCGTGAAGTCGAAACTGACTCAATGCGTAAATCCTACGGCAGAGAAACCACTCTACCGAAAGATATCACCGATACCGCAAAAATCCGCATCTATATCCGACGTCTCGCTATCAAAGTTGCCAAATATCTCCAGCGTGACAAATTATCCGGACGTACCGTAACCTTGAAACTTAAATATTCCGATTTTCAATCTGTCACCCGCTCTAAATCATTTACCAAAGCAATTTCAGACGGCAATGCAATCGGAGAAATCGCCTGCGAACTGCTCCGCAAAACCGAAGCCGGTTCACGTCCGGTCAGATTGATCGGAGTCAGTATGTCAAACTTTCCCGACAACACAAATTCTACCATTGAAACAGAACAGCTGAAACTTCCTTTTGAACAGGAATAATTATACAGAACGACAAATGAACTTATGCAGTTTAAATATAATTGTTACGCACATTTCACCCGCAATTCATCACTTTTTTCCGGCGGATTATTCAACAGGAACGAAGAAAATTAAGAAAAATTTATTTGTACATATTGCTTTCTTTTCAACAGATATTATATTATGGTAATTCTGATAAAAAAGAATATAATACTTTCAGCACGTTGAAATGATGTCGGTACAATATGTAAAAATTATCGCAAGAATGAACAAAAGATGAACTCTCAAGACGAAAAATTATTTTCAAATCAGCCGGTGTGGGGATGGCATCCTGAACGTGTTGAACATCAATCCGGTTATACTTTGTTCCGAAAAAAAGTTTTTTTTTCTGAAAAAGTCCATTTCCATCTGGCAGTTTCTGCTGACAACCGCTATACATTTTTTCTTGACGGGAAATTAATGGGACGCGGACCGTTGCGAAGTGATCTTGATCACTATTTTTATGAAGAGTATGAGGGTGATTTGGATGCTGGAAATCATATTTTTTCGATTGAAGTCATCGTCTGGAACAATGCATGGCGTACCAGTTGTGCACCATGGGCGGAAATGCACGCAGGCGGAGGTCTGATGACGGCCGGTTATGCCGGGGATGAACGTATGGAATTGACCTCGAACTGGCTTTGTGCCATAGACCGCGGCAGAATGCCGTTGGCGTGGAAAGATGCATGGCAAGACAATACACTTATTCCAGCACCGCCTATGGATAAAATAGATTTTGCGTTTTATGATCCGGAATGGTTTTATACAGACAATCCGCCTGGTGAATGGATAAAACCTGCAATCATCGGCAAAGCAGAATTCCGTAATTCTTATCAGCTCGATCCGGATACACCATGGAATCTGATGAAACGAAGTCTTAAACAAATGCAGGAGTCATTCACTCCAATTACAAAAATTCTCTCAGCTCCGGAAACATTATCCGTTTCAAACGGCAGATTGTGCGGCAGTTTCCCTTCCGGAAGATATACTGTTCTACTGGATACCGGACGGAATCAGACATATATAGTCCGTTTTTCCGGAAAAAGCGGCAAAGGCAAATGCCGTCTTGCTTATTCGGAAACTCTTTTTGATGAACAAGGCAGCAAAGTTAATCACTGTCCCGGAAGTATCGGCGGAAAAGGTTATGCAGATTTGTTGTATTATGCAGGAAAACCATGGCAATATACCTCTTTCTGGTATCGCACAGGGAGATTTCTTGAACTTGAACTGGATTTAAGCGAACCTCTGACAGAGTGTAAACTGGAACTTTCTTTCATTACTTATCCTTATGGACCTTTCCGCGAGTTTCAAAGTCCGAATGATCCGATATTGGAGAAGATTTACCAAACAGCCTGTCATACACTGAGATGCTGTTCACATGAACATTTTGAAGATTGTCCATATTACGAACAGCTTCAATATGCGGGAGATTCACGTATAGAAGCATTGGTTTCTTATGCAGTTTCCGGCCAAGATGATTTGGGAAAACACGCACTGCGTACACTTGCAGCATCTCAGTTGAGCAGCGGTTTAACTCAGTCACGTTATCCTTCGGCATTCAAGCAGATAATCCCGGGGTATTCTCTGATTTGGGCACTGATGCTTCACGATCATTATGTCTGTTTCGCTGATAAAACTCTGACAGCAGAACTGCTGCCGAACGTTGAAACTATGCTTGACGCATTTGAACGTGCCCGGCTGCCTGAAGGATTGATAGGTCCGCTCGAAGGATGGCATTACACCGATTGGGTGCAGGAGTGGTATGCCGGTGCTTCAGACAGACAGAAAAATGTACCTGAAACGATTCTTAATCTGTTTTATGCAGAAGCCTGTTCGAGAACTGCTGAATTGGAAATAATTAACGGCAATATGCCCAAGGCTTCAGAATTTCAGAAACGTGCTGAAAAAACGTTGGATGCAGTCAATGCACTGTGTTACGATTCAAAGAAAAAACGTTATCTTGATTCGCCCGGACGTTCAGACTGGCTGAGTTTACATTCCAATATATTGGCTGTATTGTTCGGGGCAGTTCCGGAATCTGAACGTGCAGATTTTCTACGGGAAATATGTGCAGATACAGAATTAAAGCAAATGACTCTTTATTTTTCATTTTATCTGCTGGCGGCAATTTTCAAATACGGAACAGCAGAAGAATTGCGTTCGCATTATGCCGCGTGGGAAAAAATGCTGCAGAAAGGCTGTACCACTTTTCCGGAAACGCCCGGCATGGCACGCAGTGAATGTCATGCCTGGAGTTGTGCTCCGGCATGGTTTCTGCTCAGGTCAAACGGAACATTCCAACTGAAATCAGAATCTTCATATCTCTGAAAACAACAAAAAAATCAGTCTGCATTTTCCTGACAAATATAAAAAGAGTCAAATTTGAAGTTTACTCATTCTTTTTGCAATATTTTTGCTTATTTTCATTTCAATAACCTGTTTTGACAGATTACGGCACAATATAGCATACAAAAGCCAAAAAATTAAACGCCATATGGTACCCGGGGCGGGACTACGCCGGAACGAAGTGACGGCGGAGTGCGTGAGCATCGCAGGACGAAAGTCCGAGCAGCGAAGGGCAATCGTTAAAACAGCTCTCATTTTTGAGAGAATAGATATAAAAAATAAAAAACAGTGTCAAATTTATTTGAAATATTGAAAGATTAAATTAATTCTTTACCCCGGGGCGGGACTACGCCGGAACGAAGTGACGGCGGAGTGCGTGAGCAGCACAGGACGAAAGTCCGAGCAGCGCAAGGCAATCGTTAAAACAGCTCTCATTTTTGAGAGAATAGATATAAAAAATAAAAAACAGTATCAAATTTATTTGAAACACTGTTTTTATTTTTTATATCCTGTTTTAACGAAAAAAAATGGTACCCCGGGCGGGAATCGAACCCACGACAAACTGCTTAGAAGCTAATCGTTTTTGAAGCGAAATGCGAGAAAATTTTACCTTTTATTTTACTTTTGTTATTTTTTTAAACATCGGGCGGGATAACTTGCGGGCTAACTTTTTACTCCTTTGAAAATGGTTTGCAGACGCTGACGACTCCGATCGCTGTCAGGACCAATCCCGGAATATAATTACGGAAGTATATCATCGTTACCCCCAGAATCAGCAGCGGCAAGCCAAGTATCGCAAACCAGATCGTCGGACGTTTCTGAATGCCGCCGCACTGCGGACACTTATTGCTTGCGATCTCTCGACCGCAATATTTACAGGGGCGCAGCTGCGATTTGTATTTGTCGGGCTTAGGGGGCTTTTGATTTTTTAATCGGGCTTTTAAATTTTTCAAATCTTCGTTTGTCATTTTTTAATCCTTATTTATATCTTTGAAATTTATTGAACAATTCCTGACCTTTGTCTGAATTTATATCGTGATAGTTGATTTTTAAAAGTTCGTATTCGTCACCCAGAATGCGCCGGAAGCATTTCTCAAGCTCATCAATTTGGGTCCAGATGCCGACTGATGACGGGATTTTTATACAAAAGCAAAATGATGAGTTGACGAACATTTTGACCCAGATACCAATTCCGGAAAATCCGTCGTAAAGTATTTTTAATTGTTGTTTTTGAGCAGTTGTCGGAACAATATCCCATGAATTATAATGTGCGATAATTTCGGCGCAGGAGCTGCACTGAAGACGCTCCGGAACATTTTCACCTTTTTTAAAGATATAGCCGCGGTCGGAGATTTCGGGATTTTCTTCAAGCATTTTTAGCAGCATTGCTTCTGTGATTATTTGACACTTTCTGCCATTGGAAATATATTCCATCACTTTTTTAAACTTCGGACTTTGATAATCAAGATTGCCGCTGACGATTAAATAGTCAACCGGAAAATTTACGACATCGCAGCAGTTGCCGCCGCGTTTTGAAATAGCCTCCCAGATATCCTTTTTATATTTGAAGTTTTGAGGGCGACCAGTTACGCAAAACCATTTGCCTATCATTTTTTTTAATCCTTAATATTTTTTATAAGGCTTGTTTGCCTTTTTCGGAAATTTTATATATAACATTTATACCAGAACTTGAATCGTCAATTTGCTCGATGTAACCATAACGCAGTAACTCATAAACATAATGCGGGGCGATATTTCTTGATGCTGCGCCAGTGAGCCGTGCCTCGATGATAGTGCCGTTGTTTTTGATGCATACGATTTTTTCAGACGTCATTTCTTCGAGAATTAATTTTGCGTTGTTGCTTATTGGTTTATTTGAGCTTAAATATTTTTTTATAGCCTTATAGACAATATTAAAAATCAGGTTGCACATTTTTACTTATTCCTTATTTTTTGAATTTCTGACACATTAAACCGAAGCAGCGAATCTGATCCGCTGGGGCAAGCTCTCTAAATAACTCTAACATCTGCTCTTCAAGCATTTTGGGAATAACGGCATCTTGTTCGGTATCTTTAAAAAATGATATTGTTATCTCCGGAAATAACGAAAGCAAAGTATCTATCGTCATATTGCCGATATCGTGATTACCTGATAGATAGTCAGATATCCTGCCTTGAGATATCCCGGCTTTTTTACCCAGCGCGGATTGAGTGCCGGAACGTTTTACTGCTTCAGATAATGCGTTTAAAATATCTTGCTTTGTCATGACTTAATATCCTTTTTTTGGGTTTAGGAAACATTATACTTTAACCTCGGAAAAATATTTTTTCAAAAAAATATCAAAAAAAAGTATAAAATTTATTTGACTTATCCTATTAGTGAGATATATTATATTCAGATTTGAATAATAAAATTCAGATATAGGATAGAAAAAATGAGTAAGTTGAAGGCAATTTTAAAAGAAAAAGGCATTTCGCAAGTGCAAGTTGCTAATGCCCTTGGGGTTACAAAAGGCGCGGTAAATGCGCATGTAAAAAACGGTATCCGGAATATTGAGGTTGCGAAACGTTATGCCGCGATCCTTGATGTCAGTTGGATGAAGCTTATTGGTTGAGCCCTAAATAAAAGGAGTAGCGATGAATATTGCAGTGTTATGGTTGGTAACGGTATTTTGCTTTTTGATTGTTTTGAAATTGAAATGATTTGAAGCGGGGCTGCATGACATATCCAATCAATTATGCAACAACACGAAAACGTGCAGCTCCCGCTTTTTTGAAAAAGGAGCATATATGATCAGAAATATTAAAACAGCGATAGATGTGGTTGCAGGTGCAGAAGGCTATGAAATAGCTTCTCTGCATGCTTCCGCATTCGAGAGTATCCCCATTGTGAATTCCGAAGGTAAGATTATATCGGGAGACTCTGAATGTATGCAGGTCACTATTGTCCTGAAAAAGCGGCAGCAGAAAGGTGACTGCGATGAGTTCTAAATTGAAGCTGTGGCACATTGCCACAGAGGAGCCGCCGCGCGATTCTTACATCCTGGTGATGTATCATCACCCCGATTTCAAAGTGCGGTATGATGTTGAGCACACTCCGCACATTGCAGATTGGAAGCATTACGCGGATTACCACTGCGTCACCGTATGGTGTGCGATTGCCGATATCCATAGATTCGGAATGCACGAACCGGAAGTCTCCGACGCTATCGTTGAGGAAGTGGCGCGGTCTTTGCGCGAATGTAAAGAAGCAAAGGGTCGCTTCGGCGGTGTGAGCTATTACCACAGCTGGCAAGTATATACGGACTATTTGCTTGCGCTTCTGCTCCTGACCAGAAGCACTTTATTGAACCGCAAGCAGCGCAAGTCGCTTGCTGACCTGCTCCCGGAAATAAAGGAACTCGAAGAAACAATTAAGGTCCGCAAGGACTTTGTGACACGCGCGGTGCGCCGCACTGATATGCGCCGCCGGGATATGGCTGAATTAGTTGAGCGTCTCGGAAAACTCGATGACGCTCTTGACAATATTAAAGAAATGGTTGAAGTTGTGAAAGGAGCATGACAATGGCAACTGTACAAGGTTATTTCCGGCTTGACGATCGGCTGACTACGGCGGAAGCGGCGAGTTATCTCGGCGTCAAGATGGAGACGCTGAACACTTGGAGGTGCAAGAATAAAGGTCCGGCATACTACAAAATGGGACGGGTAATCAATTACACTCGCCGCGACCTTGATGCTTATTTGGATTTGAACATGCGCCGTGTTGGCACGGCTGAAATGAAATAAAAAAGAAAGGGCAAAATATGAAAAAGTACAATTCTGAAATGAACATCCATTTTCCGCAGCAGCAACAGTATCAGCAAGTCAATGACCATGTGCCGCTTATCATTGGTCTCGGATTTCTGAGCGTAATGTTGTTCGGGCTGGTGGTCATTTTGCTGGCAGTAAAATTTTAAAAGGAGTAAAAAATGGCAAAGGCGATTAAACTTGAACCTGTAAAGGTGATTCCGTGGAGCGACATTCTGATCGTTCAGGACCGCGCGTCCACCCCCAAAGAAGACAAAGAGCTGACGGAGTCGATCCGGAACTTGCAGCTCATCAACCCGATTACTTTGATTCAAATTGCGGATGGCAAGTATAAAGTTGCAGCCGGTAAGCGCCGTGCTGTCTCTTTGCAAAAGATATATCCTGACGGCTTGCGCTCGGAGCATTTCAAGCTCTCTGTAAATGACTGGCAGCTGTGGGGCTTAATAACATAACAACGGAGGTTTTTGAATGGATGAAGGCGGTGGGTATATAAAACTGCATCGCTCTTTTTTGAATTGGGAATACTATCCGGACAACAACACGCGCGCACTTTTTTTACACCTGCTTCTAAAGGCAGCATATACTACGGTTTTTTGGAGAGGCATTGAGCTTAAGCCGGGACAGTATGCAGCATCGGTCAGGGAAGTTGCGCGGGACTTGAATTTGACTGAAAAAGAGGTCAGGGTCGCTATCAGTCATTTGTTAAAGTCAAATAACGTGGAAGTGGAAGGGCGAGCAAAATACACTTTGTTTTCAGTTCAAAATTGGGATAAATGGCAGGTCCAAGGGCAAGCAAAGGGCGCACAAAACGGCGAACAAAGGGCGAGCTCTTTATATAATAAAGAAATTAAGAATATTAATATTATTCATTATCCCGCAGGCGCGCGCGTTATAAATAATAATATAATACCTCTTGGAATGCTGTCCGATGAAGTTGCTGAACGCTTCAAGGCGTTTCTGGAAATGTGGTCTTGGAATCACAACAAAGGCAAGGCGATTTGCGAGATGCAGCAGGAGGAAATGTTAAGGCAGTTGTGTTTGCTGCCGGATGATGAAATAAGGCTGAAATCATTGTCTGCGGCGATTGAAGGCGGATGGAAGCGGATACAGGATGTGCGTTCAGACTTGCGGGAAAGCAAGCCGCAAGCACGGATGAAGAGGTTTGACCCGGCTGATCCGAGCACTTGGATTAAGGAGAGTTAAAAATGGAATGGCTTAAATTTCACGGCTGGCTGAAAGCCAACTTCGGGATCAGGATTGAGTCCCAGGAGGAGATGACTGTGTGGTGCGAGTTTGCAAAAGAGGTTATTTCATTGCCGGTTCTCGAAGAAGCGACTGCAAAGCTTCTGAATGCTTACGCCGAGGCTCTTAATAATCAGCAAGTGGTCAAGACTCCGACGTTGGCACAAATTAAACTTGCTTACATGAAATACATGCAGAAGCAGCTGGAACGACAGAATTTGAACGCTATCGGGGAATGTCAGATTTGCCGCAACGCGGGGACTTTGTGGGTATTGGTAGGCAGAGACGGTTCAACTGCAATCGACATCAGAAAGCCGTTTACAGTGGGTAAGCTTGATGTCAGAGTGGCGCCGTGTTCCTGCCGGATCGGGCAGAGCAAATCAAAGGGTGCAAAGTTTGAATGGCTTCAGCGTAACGCTTTTTGCGGATTTGCGCTTGATGAAGAAGATAAATTTTTGGAATATATAAGAGTCAATAGGAGGGAAAATGGAGATAGATGAGTTTGAACGTATGGCACGGTTGGATGGCGTTGATGTTGACGCTATGATTGCTTTTTACGAACGCAGGGGGCAACTGCAGCTTGAATTTCATGACCTTGCAATAACGCAGATTTTTGCGGATATGGCAGCGCTCCGCGCTGTCAGTGTCAGGGCTTACATCGTCGTTGAATATATCCTTATTAATCCACTTTTGAGCCTCAGGGAAGTTGCAGAAGCTTTTACGCTTCCGCACTCGACTCTGAATTACATTCTTGCAAACGCTTCAAAAACACTCCCTTGGATTAAAACCTTGCTTGATCTAAAGAAAAAACAACGCTTGGGCGGGAAACGTCAAAGCATTCAACGAAAACAGGCGGCACACCCCATGCTTACCACTAAAAGATCACAGGCTCGGTCGAAAGGTACTGGGAAACGGGGGAGGGGGTGATATGGTGACGTGGGGGCTGCGCCGTATAAAAAAAATTTACCGAACAAAAAAATAAGTTAATAAACTTGCGAACAAAAAGTTACGAAAAAAGAGACGAACAGAAAGACAATGGGAAGCGATGAGGAAAAATATATAAGTCAGGCGGACTATGCCCGGAAGTACGGGGTGAGTCCGGCGGCAGTTTGCAAAGCGGTAAAGGAGGGACGCTTGCGGACGAATGGGAAGAAGGGGCGATACTTGCTGGTTGATGGTTCGGCGGATTTGCAGGGGCGCGGAAACGACCTCGGTTTGGGCTTTTCGGGGGATGTTGATAGTAACGGCTTCAAGAATATAGCTCTCCCGGAAGTGCCACCGGAAGCGGCGGAAAATGCCGTTTTTTCGGGTGACTTGAACGATGTCAAGCGGCGCAAGCTTGAAGCTGAAATCCTCGTATTGACGGACCGCCTGAGTGCCACCCGCCGCAAGCTGCTCGATGAGTTTGCGCAGGGTGTGGTTGGAGCGTTTGCCGACAGTTTCGGGGACTTGCGGTCAGAGCTTTTGCGGCTGAGTCTGCCGATGGAAAAGGCAAATGCGCTTGCTTTGACTTTTGAAAAATGTTTAAAAAGGTTCAGCGAAAAAGTACTAAATATTGAAGATAAAATTTAATAACGAAAAGAAAGGAATTAACAATGAGAACAGCGATCATAAGCATAAAGCCTGAATATGTTGAAAAGATTTTTTCAGGCGAAAAGAAATTTGAATATCGAAAAAATTATATAAACGCTTCACGTTTTATCATATACGAAACCGCACCGACAAGTGCAGTTGTCGGTATGTTTAATACATCCGTAACAAAAGCAACACCTGACTCTATTTGGCGGTACACAAGCCATAGCGCCGGAATATCCAAAGAGGCTTTTTTTGAATATTTCAACGGAGAGAAAAAAGCATTTGCTTACCGCATCTGCAGTATTTTTAAATTTCCTAAACCGATACCGCTTGAATACTTTGGATTGAAACGCCCGCCACAAAGTTTTTGTTATTTGAAAGGATGAAACAATGAAAAAGAATGAAATAACTTGCGATTTATGCGGTGTAACGGTTGCAGAAAAAGATGATTGCTTTTTCAGCAGATTCTCAACAAAAATACCATATATCAAAGTGCCTTATAATTATGTCGGTGCTGATTATTGTTACGCCGTAGACGATGTGTTCTTTTGCAATGCGAAAAAAGATTTCCATATCTGCGATAAATGCTTAAAAGACCTAAAAGCAGATTTGAGTTTTAATAGAAAAATAGAAAGAGAAAGAGAGATGGAAAGAGAGGTTGTTGATGCAAACTAAAACCTGCGGAGAGTGCCGATATTACAAAAAAATCGGTGTATGTTGCCTTGCTATGCAATGAATCATTGGGCAGAAAACCCTGCTTGCCATCATTTTGAGGAGAAAACACCGCCGACAGTGGGCGACAAGATACGGCAGATGTCGGATGAGGAGTTTGCGGAGCTTACGGTTTGCAAGCTGGATGAGGGTGTTTATTATTCGCATATGATAGGCAGCTTTTACTCAACCCACGCCAAAGCCTTCGCCGCAACGGTTGAAGAACTGAAAAAGGAGTGGAAGGGATGAAAGAGATTTTTTTGATGATTGTAAAATTTCATTTGATTTTGAGCAGTTATTTGATTTTATATTTTATGCTTTATGCAATTCATAAACTCGGTTTCAGGCAATTTTTGAAAGATTTGATACATGATAAGTATATGTTTGGTATTATTTTGATTTTTTTATTTGTTCCGGTACAAGTTGTTTTTATTGCAATGAGACAAGCTGGAAAAGATATAAAAAATGTTTTTGACAGAATAGGAGAGGTTATGGAAGATGAGTGAAGAATTGAAACCGTGTCCGTTTTGCGGTCACAGAAAGATTTTGCAAACCAGTGGTGACGGTCATTTTTTGTCGTGCATGAAATGCCGTAGTCGTGGCAGTAAAAAAATGTACGGTGAAAGTATGTCAGACGCAATTACCGCATGGAACACTCGCCCGATTGAGGATGAAAAAGACAAAGAGATTAAGAGGCTGAAAGGTAATTGGGATTATTTGAAGGAATATCTTGTTGCGTTGCGAAACTCAAGATTGCACGATGAGTGGCTTTCTAGCTCTATATTGAATAGACACGCAATTTGGTTTTTGAATGGGTTAATCGAGAAAATGAATGCTGCCGACAACAATGTCGGGAGTATGGAAAAATTTGAAAGGGATTGAAAATGAAAAAATTTGAATGCAAAGAGTGTTGTATGGCACCCTGTATCCTTGATGTTGGTGAGGATACCAACCGGTTACCTAAAATGTGTCCTTATGGGGTAAATGGAACAATCTGGCACGAAGTCAAAGAAGCGGTTACAGATTGTAACCAGTTGCCCGTATGGTGCAAGGTCGGGGCAATTATATATAATACGGATAATTTGACATATTTTGAAGTTGCCAAGATTGATAATTCTGTAATTCATGGAAGATGTATTGAAAGCGGCATTTATGAATATGAAATAAAACATTTTGCTCAAGCCCGCAAGCGACCGTACAATGCGGAGGAAATGCGGGGACTGCTTGGCAAGGTGATTGTGGACGGAGAAAGTGAATTTTTTGTTTCTGCTTATTATGGGGAGGTAAAATACCTCGCAGCAGGGCTTTTTTGCGAATTTGATGCCCAAAGTTTAATGCGGTGCAGTTGCGACGGCAAGCCGTGTTATGTTCTTGAACATCTTGAAAATGGGGAATGGGTTAAATGATTATCTACGGTATTTTTAGATTGTTGCATTGGCTTTACGGTTGGGGAGAAATCACCATAGAAACAAGGAAGACAATGACCGGTTTATCAGGGGCTGAAATGGGGATAATATCACTTGTTTTAATTGTCTCTTTCTTTGTCGAATTGCCCGACATGATTGAAAATTGGAGGAAGAAATGAAAATAAAATCTCAATCATTGAATATGACTAATTTCATCGGCGGCATACTTGGTTGGCTTGTGATTCAAAAATCAGGATTTGAAAAAGCATTTTATGTTTGGGACGCTGATACTGTCGGCGATGACCCCGAAAATGCCGATACTGTTTTGTTAAAAAGGGATTATCTCTCTATCAGGACACTCAACCATGACTTAAAATATATTACCGCCATTGCGGAACATCTTTTGGGAGAACCATACGAATTTAATATTGCCGTAAATGTGGCCGGATTTGTAACTGTAACGAGGAAAGGAAAAGAAAATGGCTAAACTTGAAATCAATCAAATATCGTTAACTGATTTGCTGTGCGTGCTTTTTTGAGAAAAAGAGGAATGAATGAGTGCTGCTGAAAAAATTTATGCGGGAATGTCCGGATTTTTGCATTTGCCGGTCAGGGAAGATATTGTTGACTGGGCGTCAAAGAATATAGATTTATCCGGGGATATATCCAGTCAGGGGTCGCGCATTGACTTTGCGCGTTCTCCGTTTTTGATTGAGCCGTTGCGGGCGTGGAACTTTGACGGTATCAAAAAGGAGGTAGTTGTCGCAGCTCCGGAGCAGATGGGTAAAACTCTGCTTGAAGTTGTCGGGGTGATTTACAACATCACTTTCACGCCGTGTCAGATTATGGTTGTTTACCCGTCGGATGAGGCGGCAAAGGAAATCAACATTACCCGCTATGAGCCGCTGATCCGCAAGATCCCGTTTCTTGCGCCAGAACTTGAACGCCCGTATTGCGCCCGTCAGGACCGGTACCGTTTCAGCTCAACGACAATGTTTTTTCAGGGCGCGGGTAAAAAGATTATGTCAAAGGCTTGTAAAATTGTTGTCAACGATGAAGCGGCTGCATGGGGCAAGATTTCAGGCATAAGCAATATTGAAGACAGTAAAAAGCGTACACGAAGTTTTGACGAGTCAATCTATTATTCAGTTTCAACTCCGAGCATGGAGTCAGACGAGTTCTGGCAGTGCTTTCTGGCGGGAAGTCAGGCGTACTGGACGCTGCGATGTCAGGGGTGCGGCAAGTTGACAATCAGAAGCTGTGATTTGCATTTGCTTCAGTTTGAAAGTGCGCACGATGAGGAAGCGGATCTGTGGCATATCGTCCCCGGAAGCTGTCGGCTGCCGTGTCCGAAATGCGGGTATGAACATGTTGAGGCGGAAAAGTACAAGATGATTGCCGAAGCTGAATATGTTCCGAAATTCCCGGAACGGCATGAGCGCACACCGTCATTCCAATTTGGCGTTTTGACAAATCAGACACCGGCTTTTGCATGGGATATTATAGCACAAAAAATTCTTGAAAGCGGAAGACGTGCGGATTTGATGCAGCAGAAAACTTTTGACAACTCATGGCGCGGTCTGCCGTACCGTCCCCGCAAGGTCGGACGTGACGACATCGAGAATATCAAAGAACATTTCATCGACACGGCGCAAATCGACGATGAAGATATTCAATTTGTTTTTATGGTTTCTGACACCCAGGACACATTTTCTCCGACCGGAGTTTTCGGATACGATGTCAACGATAACATCGTGCTGCTTGAGTACCACAATGTCGAGCATTTGAGTTTGCTGGAAGATGAACGCCGGAGAGTTAACGATTTGCGGAAGTCTGACGGACTGGGTCCGATCGTTACGCTTGAAGATATGCTGGAACGCAAGTATAAAGGGTTAACCCCAATGGTTCATATCATCGACTGCCGCGGTCATCGCACTCAGGAAATTAAACAGTATTCAAGAACGCATCGCAAAGTATTTATGTATGCCGGTGCGGCACTTCGCAATGAGGAATGGAAAAAGTCGCAAAATGAAAAGAAAATGTTTCTTGTTTCAGCAAAATATTACCAAGTGTTGCTGATATGGTATCTTTACAGTCAGAAAAGCAAGGAGGGAAATTATTTCTTTTTGACTAACGACTTATCTGACGCGACAATGGGAGAGATCACAGCCGTGCAACCGGACAAAACGAAACGCAACGGACACAGTCCGGAAAACTGGGAACCGCTGAACGATGCAGTGCATGACGCTTTTGATGTTCTCAAAATGGCACTGTTTGCGGTTGATTTTGCATTCAAGTTGGTCGGACGTGAACATTTTGCACGCATCATCTCCCCGAAACTAAAACAGCGTTTCAGAATGACGTAATTTTGTCCAGTTGCAAAAATAGTGAAAAAAATATTATATTTTATATATAAAATATAAAGGGTGCAATTTGCACTCTTTTTTTATGCTTTTTTTCAAATTAACCTTGTCCAGTTATTCTTTTTGTGAAAGCAAAATTTTTTCACAAAAGGAGTTTTTAATGGAACGCTATGAAAAGGGTGCAGTCATCAGTATTGATACTGACGGTGCAGCCGTTTTGAATTTGAAGACCGTCGGCGGCAAAGCTGTTGTTCTTACCCCCGAAGATAAATTTTTTATCTTTGACAGCAGTGATGTCGCCGTCGGCATTTATTCATGCCGCTATCTTGACGCACACGGCAGATGCATTAAAATGTCCGAGCTTGAAATCCTGAAACCATTTGCGGAAATGGAAGATGACGAGGATCCACGCAGTCCCGCACGCAGAACGCTTGACGCTATCGATGCGGCATTAGCCGGACGTGCGACTGCACAGCAGAAAAAAGTGCAGGTCGGAGACAGAACAATCGAATATTCAAGCTTGAAGGAGCTTGCACAATGGCGGCATTTTTACGCATTGCAGGTCGCCAAAGAGGAAGGCGTCGGAAATTCCGGCAGTTTCACGAAAAAGTACGAATTGTCAAGGGGGCGGTAAATGTTCAAGTTTTTCAAACGCAAAAAACAGCAACGCAGTTTTGCAGGGGCACAGGTCGGAAGACTTAACGACTTTGTAATGTCATATCAGAGAATTGACGCAGATTTGCGTCAGTCATATTCAAACTTGGTATTGCGTGCCAGAAATCTGGCGCATGATGATCCTGATGTTATTTCCGCACTGTTGACAATGGAGCGGAATATTATCGGGGCAAACGGATTCCGCATCCAATCCCGAACCGGCGATAATGTCCGTAATAACACTATCGAAAGACTATGGAAAAGTTACTGTAAATCAAAAATTACGCTTGACCGCAAAAATAATGCCCGCGATTTTGACATTCAGATTTTACGCACTTTGATTGTTGATGGTGAAGTTTTTGTCCGACGTATTTTTGAGAACGGCATACCGCATTATGAACTGATTGACAGTCTGGATGTCGATGTGCTGTACAACGTTGAGGATTGCGGTGACGGGTGCAGGATTTCAATGGGTATCAAACTTGACAGTTTTAATGCTCCGGTAAGTTATTTTGTCCGCATTAATACAAACTCTTACAGTTACAATACCGGTGATCGCATTGAAGTTCCTGCATCGGAAATTATTCATATTTACAGAAGTTATTTTGCCGGTCAGACCCGCGGATATACTATGTTGTCCGGTTCACTTGTACGCTTGAATCATTTAGACGCTTACGATGAAGCGGAATTGATTTCTGCACGCATGGAAGCCTGCAATCAGGGATTTTTCAAACGCCAGCAAGACGGAATTTATGATGAACTTGCCGAAAGTAAAACTGATGAGCAGTTTCCCGAAAAGTACGAACCCGGCACGATCCGCAAGATACCTGACGGCTATGACCTTATCCAGTTGCAAAGCAATCATCCGAACTCAAACTTCGGTGCATTTGTTAAAAATATTTTACGACGTGTTGCTGCAAGTATCGGGTTGAGTTACAACAAACTGACAGGGGACTATGAAGCAGTCAATTACTCAAGTTTGCGGGAAGCGGCACTGGAAGATCGTGAGACTTGGAAAGACATTCAGGAATTTCTGATTGACAACTGGAAGCAGGTGCAGTTCAGAGACTTTGCAAACGCTATGATTGCCCGCAGAGTTTTTGATTTTGTTGACGCTGAAGTTGAGTTTTTCGGGAGAACATGGGACTGGATCGATCCGGTAAAAGACATTACGGCAATCAAAATGAAACTCGATATGCGATTGACTGATCCGATCACTGAGATTGAGAAAATGGGCGGAGACCCTGAAACAACAGTCAGACGCTGGCAGGAATGGCGGAGACTTACTCAAAACATAACCACGGGAGAAAACAATGATAACAAAATTTGACGAAGAGAACATGACAGCTGAATTTACTGTTGCCAGCGATAAACCTTTTTTGCGGTCCGATGATGAAAACGGCAGCTGGCAGGAAGTGCTTGTTATTGACGAAAACGCTGTGAATCTTGAACGTCTGCGCGACGGTGCAAGCGTTCTTTTTGACCATGACAGCAGCAAGATTATCGGAGCAACGGAAGACGCTTGGATCACCGATGACGGCAAGCTTGCCGTGCGTGCAAAATTCCGCAGTGCCGATGAAAAGGCTCTGGCACTCTATAAGGACATAAAGGAAGGTACAGTCCGCAACGTATCCATCGGGTACATTGTTCAGGACATTCAATTTTCACGTTCCGAAAACGGCGATCGTATCGGACGGGTCACACAATGGGAACCATACGAAGTTTCTGTTGTAGGTATTCCCGCTGACGCTGCAGTCGGATTTTACCGTTCATTGAATCACCCAGTCAAAAATCAAAAAAAGGAGAAAAGAACAATGACTGATGAAGAAAAAAAAGAACTCGAACGTCTGAAAGCCCTTGAGGCTGAAGAGGCCGCCACTGAAGCTGAACTCGCTAAAACTGAAAACACCGACGTTGTTGAAAACGCTGAACGTGCAATTAAAAATTCTGCAAAGACCGCAAAGCGCAGTCTTGCCCGTGTCGAAGCAGTTCGTGAAACTGCTCCCAGATTTGACATCGGAGCCGCACTTCGCAGCATGTGTGATCCTGTCAAGTTCCGTGCCGACAATGAACGCAAACTCTCTGACGCTCTCTACCGTTCCGCAGGTTTCCAGCCGTCATCTGACGGCTTCATGATCCGCGACTTCAGCGGTCTCGGTGAAGCTGCAACCGGTGCAGGCTTGGTCGGAACCACCCATCGTGGCGATATGTATGTTGAAATTCTCCGCTCAAAACTTGCAATCAAGGAAGCACAGTTTTTGACCGGCTTGGTCGGCAATGTCTCAGTCCCCGCACAGACTTCAGAATCAGGTGCAGACTGGGTCAGTGACGTCAATGCCGATGCGGTTGACACCAACCCCACTGTCGGCAGTATCACTCTTACCCCGAAAAAGATTTCCGCGGTCGCAACAGTTCAGAAAGATTTGCTGCTCTCCGGCAACCCCGATGCAATCGCTCTTGTTATGAACGACCTGATTTCTGCTGTTGACCGTCGTCTTGACCTTACCATTTTGAAAGGTCGTGCAGCCTCTCCCACTGTTCAGGGCGTAGGCACTGCAACCGGTGTAAACGTTGTCACTCTTTCTGAAGGTGTCGCAAAAGCAACCTATCAGGACTTTTTGAAATACGGTGCATTTGTTGACCAGTATGAAATGAACGGTACTCCCCGCTTCATCATGAGTTCCGCTGATCGGCAGATATTGAAAGGTATCTCAAAGGATGCCGGCAGCGGCAGATATATCTGCGAAGACAACATGATCGACGGTTACGAAGTCGGTATTTGCGGCAAACTTGCAACCGGTGAAATCTACTTTGGCGACTGGTCCCAGATCTTGGTTGGAAACTGGGGCGGATTGGAAGTCATTGTCAACCCGTGGCGTTTGACCGGCGGTAAGGTTGAAGTCACCGTCAATCTCTACGCTGACATCGCAGTTCGTAACCCGCAGGGGTTTGTCACCACTAAATAAAAACAACGAGGGGGCGGGCGTATCCCCGCCCCTGCACGCATAAAAAAGGGGATATTTTATGAAGATAAAAATGCAATCAAACCTTGTAGCATTTGGCTCACCACGCATTGCAGGTGAAGTTATCGAGTGCGATTTTAATGACCGCGATACACAGTATCTGCTTGCGAACCATTTTGCGACAGTTGAGTACGCACCGTCTGCTGTTGCATCTTCTGATGAAGAGGCTGCTGTTGACGAAGAGATTGCTGACATTTTCGGAGACGACGATGACACCGTGGCAGAAGTTAAATGAAGACCTGCTGAACAATCCGGACTTTGCTGAAGTTGCGGAGATTAATGGTAGGAGCATCAGAGTTCTTGCAAGCAGTATCGAGTTTGCAGAGAATTTCAATGAGTACGGCATGGAGCAGTCGGAGAATTTCTATCTCCGCTGTGACCGCAATGTGACCGTACACCGCGGTGACCCGGTAACATTCAGAGGTCGTAAATATAAGGTGCTGAATTTTAGTATCGCATCTGATAATTCTTCAAAAAATATTTATCTCAAAAATTTTAATGCGTAAAAAAGGAGGATGAAATGGCAAGAGCTTTCGGAATTGTGACGGCAAAAGACGGCGGAATCACAGGCATTACCATCAACAGTCTCAATAAAACAGAGACTGTAAAAGAAGCATCTGTTATTGGCGAGGATGGCAAAACTTTGGAAATCAAAGCTTATTCTATTGAAAGAACCATTGATGTTTCAGGCGTGCTTGACGGTGCCGCTCCGGCTGCCGGTGATAAAATAACTATCGGCGGAGTTGATTATTTGATCAGTAGCGTTAAGGTGAATGAAGCAAGTGAAGCATTTGTAACTGTGGATCTGTCTGCAAAAACAACCGACAACGCCACAATCACTACATTGACAAAGGGTGCTTGATTTTGGCAAAGTCAGTTTTAACTGGAATTGATCAATTTGAGTTGACAGCTGAAAAAATGTTTCGACTGTTAACTCAATACCGTGCTGAAGTCGGACGCAAGGCACTCGAAAAGTATGCAAGCACGGCGGGACGATATGCAGTCCCGAATATGGGATGGACGAAAATTGAGGAACGATTTTACACCCGCAAAATAGACTATCTCCCGAAAACTGTAAAATCAGCAAGGCGCAACAAATACCGTATCTTGGATTTATACAAACTGCATCAGGGATTTCTGTTTAGAATTGTCGTTCGTCCGCCCGGCGAAGGCTTGAACCGCCAGAGCGATACACCGCTGTATTTCAAAACGCTTGCGGAAGCAAAAGCACACGAAGTGATTGTACGGCGTGGTTATTTGAAATTCAGTTTCGGTACAGGTCTTGAGCAGTGGGGTGCGAAGCGTCCGAACTGGATCAGAAAACTTGCGGATTTACGCCCCGCATTGAACAGAACTAATGCGGAACAGCAAGTATTGCTGACTGATGAGGATGATGTTTTGCACGGAGTGATGACCAATATTGTGATGCCGAAAAATACCAGCTTTGCCCGCATTGCGGCACAAAAAGCAGAATCGGCAGTTGGCAAGTTATTGCAAAAAGAGTGTAAGAAGATTGAAAGTTTAGACTGGGATTTTGGATAATGAAGTACAAGGAAGTTGAAGAATATGTCGCAGTGCTTTTAAGCACTGAAGACTTTGAAATAATGCCAGCATACGGTCAGAATATTTTTGACGCAAAAAGCAACGCTGTTGCTTGTTTGAATGGTGGGGAGAAAGATTTTGCGGATTACATCGCATTTGATGTTGATGTGATGCTGCGAACAAGTATTGAAGATGATCCGTACCGTGAGAAATTGTTTGATCTTGCGGACAAAACACAGCAGAGAATAATGCTTGAGAGTTGGAACATCTCTGACGTTTCCGTAAGTTTCAACAGTGATGCAAACTGGCACGCTGCCAGTTTGAATTTCAAACTGCATGAAAGGTTTGATACATGATCGAAGTTTCAGAATTTGAACTGCAAACCTTAATGACCTCGGATGAGTTCAGCAGGGTTCTTGACAATGATCCAGTTCTGAACGAACTTGAGGCAGAACTTGAACACGAAAATGATGAACTTTTGCAGTTTGTGCAATTAACGGGAAATTGTATTTATATTGACGGGGTACGCTTGCGTCCGTTGACATCTGCACTCTGGACGATGTTGTACCTGATGAAGTGTAATTTTATGACTGGGGTGCATGATGTCGGACATGATGATATTGATTTGATGCTTTATGCACTTTCGCATAACATTCTGACTGCAGGTGGAGATTTTGCCGACATCCGCAAAAAAGCAGCAGAATTCGGAAAGAGGCATATCCGGGATTATGACGAAACAGGAACTGATCTTGCGGAAGTAATTCTGAATGCGTTCTATCCGTTGACATTACTTAAAGCACAGGGCGCAAGCGGGAGTAAGTTTGAAAAGTATGATTGCGACTGGCTCGTTACTCTGGCGGCAATCGCTGCCAAACACTCAGGGCGGACGATTGAATATTGTATGAAGGAAATGCCGCTTGCATTGTGCTGGAGCTTGTACGTCCAGCATCGCCGTGAGGTTACTGGAGAATCATACAGCCGCAGAACTTCTATTGAAATAGGCAAGGCGCAATTTGAGCGTACTTTTGAACTTGGCAAAATGTTCTATTGTGAAAAAAACAACTTGAAAATGGATGATGTAACATGGCTCTGAAAGTAAAATTTGACCTCGATTTGAGTGCATTCCGCAGGGGCGTTGCGCAGGCGAAAGCACAGGTTGATCGACTTGCGACAGGCATAAAAGAGAAAGTACAAAGTACTCAACGTTCGATAAAGACGGGGCTTGAAGTGGGAGGCATGAGTGGAGATAAATTCGGAAAATTCGCAGATTTTGTCGGAGGATTCTCAAAGCTCGGAGTCATCGCACTCGGAGCTGCAAGTGCGATCAAAGTGTTGAATGCTGCTTTTGACCGTTATTCTGAAAGTCTGCAGAATAACATCGAGCGCACAAAAACAAACTCTGCGGAAATTCAAAAAGCAGCTGACACGGATAAAAGAAGAAGCGAACAGCACAATAAAATGTTTGACGAATTGCAGAAACTTTCTGCAATCGAAAATAAATCTGCCGCTGAAAAATCTCAAGCAGCAAGGCTTGTTGACCGTTTGAACCGTGCATATAAAAATTTAGGGTTGAGTATAAATGAAGCAACCGGGCAAGTCACCGGGCTTGACAGTGCACAAAAGAAAATGCTTGATCAGCAATTTGCACGGCAGGAGAAATATCTCAAAATGCAGATACAATCTGCAAATCAGGAAGCCGCCGCATTGGCTAAGGCTTTTAAATGGCAAACTGGATTCTGGGGACAAACGGGAGATGTGATTCTTGGCGGAAAATTCGCAACTATGGCGCTTGATAATTCAAAGCAACAAATGGCAACAGCCGACAAGCTGGCGCAACTTTACAGTCAGCTTGAGCAGTTGACGCAGGATCAGCAGGACACAGTTGATAAGGTTGCAATGGCAAAGGAAAAAAGAGAAAAAGAGGCTTCCGATAAATTTCACGGTGCAAGAAAAGGCGACATCAATGCGATTGCGGATGAAAATTACATGAAACAGTATGCTATGAACCATACTGAACTTGAAACTGAACTTGAGCGGTATCGCCGCAAATGGCAGCAGGGCGGCGGAAACGATATGCGATATTGGAAATATCTTGAGGCTGAGATCCGCAAGAAGCATGAACTGATTGCACTCGAAAAAGAGCTTGCCGCAAAAGCGGAAGAAAAACGAAAAAAAGAAGCTGAAGCCGCTGCAGCAAAACTCAAAAAAGAGGAGGAGGCAAAGCGTGCGGCAGAGGCAGCACGCAGGGCACAGGAACAGGCGGACAAAAAAGAATTGTCCGACATGCAATCAAAACTTCGAGAGCATCAGAACCGCAGGATCGGGAACATTGCAGTCGTAACGAACAGTCTGACTGCCCGCGGCGGGTTTGCTGCCGGTGGGAGAGTGACAGGGGTCGCCGAGTACAACCGCAAAATGTTGAGTCACAACGAGCAGCAGAAACGACTTCTGAATGACATAAATAAACAGATGCAAAAGATTACAAAGGAGTTATGATATGGCTTGTTTGAAGCATGGCGGACGTTTGAAAGAGGCGACTGCTGACGGCACTACGCAAAGTTTCGTGTATAGCGGAACTTACGAGGAGATGTATGAACTGCACTCTCAGGCAGAAATTGGAGAATATGATGTTGAAGCCGAGGGCAAACTCACCAGTAAGCGTTTGAACCAGGAAGAAGGACCGGTATGGAATTGTGAATTGATTTACAGCACATCAAAAAACGGCGATTACTCAAGCGGTCCGGACTACAGTTACGGAACAAAGTCTGCATCGCTCCGCGGCTCGCTTTTGAGTCTTGATTTGAGTATGGCTTCCGGGTACAGGACTAATTGGAATTATGCATTGTACTGCGCTCCGGGATACAGCAAGCCGTCATGGTGGTCAAGTGCGAAAACAACCGAGCTTTCTGATGCAAATGCACAGAATTATCTCTGGGCTAAGGTCGGAGAAGAACACTCCGATGCACGGGGTAAGTGGAAGTGTATTCCTCCGACAAAGCCGGGCGTGGAGAGTATTGATTATGCTACATACACCATTACAGAATCAGCACGGTATGCGAATCGTAACCAGGCGGGCAAAATGTGTGCAAAAAAATTAAATAAAATCGGCTTCCCATCTGAAGATTTCGGACTCGGAGGGAGTTGGAAATGTGATGATGCAACGGTCAGCTGGACCGGAGAGTATTGGCTTGCCACTCTGACATGGACACGTGCCGGCGGAGCATCCGGATGGGATAAAGATTTATACGAATGAGGTCAGGAATGTTAAGCAGAATTACGGCGAGCGGATATTTCAAAAGTACAAAAGAGTTGAAACGACTCTGGAATGAAGAGTTGATACCGCATTTGCGGCGACTTGAATTGACTGCCGGGCGCGGGATCAGAATCCAGAAAATGACAGCAGGCACTATCATTTCCGCAACAACGACAAGCGGTGCAAATGCGGCGCTGGCGGATGGCGGATTACTTTCAAGTTTTCAGGTGAAATTCGACGAGGAAAAAAAGAAACTGACAGTCGGAGCGGGATATGTAAATTGCAACGGCTTTTGTAAAAAATTTAGCGGCGCAGAAATTACTCCAGAAAACGGTGTATTATGTTTAACTGCGGAAAAATCCGGAACAGAATGGAAACACGGCGTAAAGTTTGCGGAATTTGATGAATACAATTTTCCGCTGGCGGAAATAAAAGTGGAAGATACCGCTGTGCAAATTGTGCAGTACCCCGTGAGCGTTGCAGTCTTCACTATTTCTAAAGTCTGTCCGTTGACAAGAGCGGGTGCAAAATGAAAGAATTTTATATCGATGAGAGACCTGTCCCATCCGAAAATGGCAGTTGGGGCATTGTCAGCGGTGGTGGTACCGGCGGTGGCGGAGGCGGCGGCTGGGGTGGCACCGGCGGCGGAGGCGGCGGAGGCGGCGG
>JAFVUZ010000014.1 GCA_017502435.1 Lentisphaeria bacterium | reverse complement strand
ATCGAACATTCCGCCGAAAAAATAGCTAAACACCACACAGCCGCCGACATTCACGCGCCAGCGTCACATCGCTCCGGGTCGTACCCGGCGCCGGGGATACAAGGGGGCGGCGTAAGCCCCCTTGTAATAAAAAATCAGTCTACGTTTAGTACACAGCGTTTTGATTTATGAAAAAACATGGTATTTTGCAATAGAGAGGCTTTAAAACGCAAAAAAACGGCATTTTTATAATTTTTTACAATTTTTTTTGCCATTATTAAAAAATTTGACTTGTTTATTTGCAAATTTGTGTTATTTTACGTCAAACAACAACAATATTGCAAAATATCACTTTTAACAAGGAAAAATTATGAGCGAATTTGAAATGCGGGATATTCCGGTCAGCATTGATGACATCATGCATACCGCTTATCTCCAATACTCTCTCTCTGTCAATGTCGGCCGTGCGATCCCCGATGTACGTGACGGTCTCAAACCCGTAAACCGCCGAATCCTTTTCGCCATGCGTCAGCTCGGTTTGACAAAAAGTCACTCCTACATGAAAAGTGCACGCGTAGTCGGTGAAGTTATCGGTAAATATCACCCCCACGGCGACTTCAGCGTTTATGACGCAATGGTCCGTCTGGCTCAGCCCTTTTCCATGCGTGCCGTTCTCGTTGACGGACAGGGTAACTTCGGTTCAATCGACGGTGACAAAGCCGCGGCTTACCGTTATACTGAATGCCGTATGGAAAGACTTGCTGAAGAACTGCTCGCAGATATTGACAAAGATACTGTCGATATGATGCCGACTTTTGACGAATCAAGCCTTGAACCTGCCGTTCTGCCCGCCCGCTATCCGCAGCTGCTGGTCAACGGTACGACCGGTATCGGTGTCGGTATGGCAACTTCAATCCCGCCGCACAATCTCGGCGAAGTCATTGATGCAACTGTCGCTTTGCTGGATAATCCGCAAGCAACAGTCGATGAACTTATGCAGTATCTCCCCGGCCCCGACTTCCCGACCGGCGCCATTATCAGAGGCAAAGCTGCTCTCCGCCGCTTCTATGCCACCGGACGCGGCAGTGTCAAAGTCCGCTCCCGTGCTGAAATCGAAGAAGTCAACGGCCATGAACGCATCGTTATTACCGAAATTCCTTATATGGTTAACAAGGAAGAAATGGTCAAAAAGATTGCCGATCTCGTCAAAGATAAAAAAATCGTCGGCATCTCCGGTCTCCGTGACGAATCCAGTGACCGTACCGGCATCCGTGTTGTTATCGATATCAAACAGAACGCAATGGCAAATGTCATTCTGAATCAGCTTTATACTCATACTTCTCTGGAGACAGGTTACGGAGCGATCATGCTGGTCGTTGACCATAACCGCCCTCGCATTATGAATCTTATTCAGGTGCTTGAAGCATATCTCGACCACAGAATGGAAGTTGTTATCCGCCGTTCACAGTTTGAACTCAAAAAAGCAGAAGCACGTGCCCATATCCTCGAAGGTTTCCTCAAGGCTCTGGATAATATTGATGAAGTTGTCAAAATCATCCGCGATTCCCGCACCAAACAGGATGCTGCCGATGCTTTGGTTGAACGTTTCCAATTCTCAAGAGTTCAGGTGGCTGCGATCCTTGAAATGCGTCTGCATCAGCTGACCGGACTTTCTGCAGAAGAACTGAATTCTGAATATCAGGAAAAACTTGCCACTATCAAATACCTCAAAGATTTGCTGGCATCCCGCGAAATGCGTCTCGGTGTCATCCGTGAAGATCTGCTTGACATTAAAGCCAAATATGCAGATCCCCGCCGTTCAGAAATCACTCTTGATGACAGCGATCTCAATATTGCCGACCTTATTCCCCGCCACAGTTGCGTTATTACCGTATCCAACACCGGTTATATCAAACGTGTACCGGCAGATACTTACAAAACCCAGCATCGCGGCGGCAAAGGCATTATCGGCATGAAGACAAAAGACAGCGACTATGTTGAACACATTTTTAATGCCGACAGTCACGATTTGATATTCTTCTTTACCGACCGCGGCTTCATGTACTGGCTCAATGTATATGAAATTCCTGAAGGCAGCCGCACCGGCAACGGCAAGGCAATTGTCAATATGATCAAAGTCATGCCCGGCGAAAAAATTTGTGCCATGCTTACAGTCAAAAAAGAGGAATTTGAAGATCCCGATAAATTTATCGTCATGGCTTCCCGCCTCGGATATATCAAAAAGAGTTCACTTTCTCTCTTCAAAAATCTCCGCCGTACCGGTCTCCGTGCCCTCGTTATCGAGGAAGACGACGACCTTATCGGTGCTGCAATTTCCTCAAACGGCGATGAAGTCATTCTTTCAACCCGCAAAGGTATGGCATGCCGTTTCGACCAGACTGACGAACAGATCCGTCCGATGGGACGTACCGCACGCGGCGTAACCGGTATGCGTTTCAAACTTGACGGCGATGATATTGTCAGCATGGAAATCATTCATGAACACGTTGAAGATGTCGAAATCGACGAAAATGAAGAAGTTTCCGAAAATGATGAAGCTCCCGTCACCGGCAGCGGTCCGCAGGTCCTCGTCATTACCGACGGCGGTATGGGCAAACGCTCCTTTGTTTCAACTTACCGCAAAACCAACCGCGGTGCAAAAGGCGTCGTAAGTATCCGTCTCAAAGAAAATGAATCTGTTGTAACTGCAGTACAGATCAATGATGACGATGAACTGCTGATGACCACCGAATGCGGTCAGCTCGTCCGTATTCCAGCCAATGAGATCCGTGCCGTCGGACGTGCTTCAAAAGGCGTACGCATCATGAATCTCAACGAAAACGACCGAATCACCGGCGTTGCAAAATTCAAAGAAGTCGAAGGTGAAAAATCCGACGACGACTCAAATGCAAACGATGCCGGAGATGCCGAAATCCTTCCCGATGCCCAGGTTGGAACTGAGGAAAATAATTCTGAAGAACAACAGTAAAATGAGTAATTTTTCAGATATGTCTGACTTTTTGCACGCCTCCGGGCGTGCATTGGTCATGGGCATAGTCAACTGCACACCGGATTCATTCAGCGGCGGCAACAGCAAACAGCAATCAATCGACCTTGCATTGCGTCTGCTGGATGAAGGTGCAGATATTCTGGACCTCGGCGGTGAATCCACCCGTCCGGGGGCAGAAGAAGTGCCGCTTGAAACTGAAATTGAACGGCTGCTCGGAGTTTTGCAGACTGTCAAAAAACTCCGTCCGGCTTCAATAATCAGTATAGATACACGCAAGAGCAAGTGTGCCGGTATCTGTCTTGATAACGGAGCAGATATTATAAATGATGTCAGTGGACTTGTTTATTCTCCCGACATGGCAGAAGTTGTCAGATATTTCAATGCAAAACTGGTGATAATGCATTCTCTTGATGGCGGCAAATCAAATACACAGCATCAATACAGCGATGTTGTCAGAGAAGTTTATGATTTTTTGCAGAAACAGTTTGAATACGCAGTCAAATGCGGAGTTGCTGCAGAAAATATAATTGTTGATCCCGGTATCGGCTTTTCCAAAAGTGCGGCAGAAAACTTTGAACTGCTGAAAAATATTGATATTTTCAGGGAAATCGCACCGGTGCTTGCCGGACATTCACGCAAACGTTTCATCCGTGAGACGCTGAATATAAATGAGCCTGCAGACAGTGACGGTGCAACTGCATTGATTTCTGTTCTCGCAGCACAAAAAGGAGCATCCATAGTACGGGTGCATGATGTCAAAACTACGGTTGATTATCTGAAAATCGCCGAAAAAATGAGGAAGAATTGAAAATGAATTCAGATGGATTTTTAAATCTTTACAATACGATTATTCCTTTGCTGGAAATTCTGACTATTGCGATTTTCATATATTTTCTGCTGTATTATCTCCGCCGTACAAGAGCGGTTTTTGTTTTGTCAGGTATGTTTCTGCTGCTGGTCTGTACGATTCTGCTGTTTAAACTGTTGAATTTTTCAACATTGTACAATTTGCTGCGTGAACTCTGGATCGTGTTTGCTTTTGCCGCCATAGTAATTTTTCAGTCGGAAATCCGTCAGGGTTTTGCCAAACTCGGAACCTCTCTTTTTATTTTCAAGGGCCAGCAAAAAGAAGCCATCCACGAAATCGTTCAGGCCTGTTGTGCTATGGCCGACCAAAAATGCGGGGCTTTGATAGTTATTGAAGGCAAAATCCAGATGGAGGCAATCATTGACGAAGCAATCAAACTTGATAACCCGGTACAGGCAATCGTGCTGGAATCAATATTTTATCCGAAAGCACCTCTTCACGACGGAGCTGTTATCATCCGCAACAACCGCATTGTTGCTGCCCGTGCCATTCTGCCTCTCGGTCATAATGAAAACATCTCAAAACGCTGGGGCACACGTCATCGTGCCGCAGTCGGGATTACCGATGAAAGCGATGCTGTTGCTTTGGTGGTTTCAGAGGAAAGCGGAACTATCAGTATCGCCGTCAGAGGTTTTATGTGGAAAAATATTCCACAGGATAAATTATATGCAGTTCTCAATCTGATGCTGGTCGAAAAAGGCAGCGATTATGCAATCAGTCAACTTTTGGGGAGGGTTTGAAAATGTTTAAAAGATTATGGAATCATTTATGTTCCGACTGGGTCAGAGTTGTAATGGCATTGGCTCTGGCACTTTTGATTTACCTGATACGTTCAGACGTATTTTCAGCAAAAAATGAAATCCGTGAAATTTCCGGAATTCCGGTCAAGCTTGAATATCCCAATTCCAATATCATAAACCTGGACAACAAAGGATATACTGCATCCATATCGGTTGAAGGTTCACCGCAGCGTATTGCCAAACTGACTCCGGAAGAAATCAGAATCATGGTTGAAATCGACCAGATGCATTTGCAGAGCGGCTTGGTTGAACTCAGTGCCAAAAATATAAAAACTCCGTTCGGCATCCGCATTAAAGAAATCCATACACCGCGGCTGACTGTCAATCTTGAAGTAATAGAAAGCAAAAAAGTTCCTGTTCGTGTAACTTTTGACTCATTGAAAAAACTTTCAGAAAACTATTCTGTTTCATCCAGTACAGTTTTTCCGGCTGAAGTTATGATTTCAGGTCCGAAATCAAAACTCAATAATATCAAAGAAGTGCTCACCTCCCCTGTCCCGATCGATAATTCCATAAATGACAGTTTCAAATACAATGCAGATATTGCCCCCATTGCCGGAGTGACAACCGCCCCCTCAAAAGTGACTTGCGAAATAAATATAGTTCAGAATTTCGGCAAACGTACAATAAAAAAAGTTCCCGTGTCTCTGATTCTGCCGCCTGACAAGGCTGATTCTTTAAAATACAAACTGACTCCGGCATTCGTGGATATTGATTTTTCCGGTCCGTCAAGGACGGTGCATTTTCTCACCGGCAATGATTTTGATGTATTTGTCAATGCCAAAGGAATCATCAAAGCCGGCGAATACATTCTGAATGTACGCTGTTCCGCCCGTTCTCCTGAAGTCAAAATAAACTCTGTTACTCCGGTTCAGTTGACCTTGACCGCATTTGAAAACAATTAATAACGTGTGATTACTGCCGGAGATTCTGCACTTATATAATGCAGACGGCGTATAAAATCATCCATCATTTTTTCCTGTTCATCCGGCATTTTTTCGTCGGGTGCATAAAAAATATGATCTCCCAGCACGTCAAATCCGACATATTGCAGAATACCTCTGTGAATCGGGTTCAAAATCTCATGAATATTGCCATGCAGACCGCCGGGACGGTAATATTCCTCGTCGTACTCAGAAACGATGGACAGCAATGTTCTTTTGCCGCGGAAAAATCCGTTTTCATAAATATTTATGCCGCCGTAAATTCTGCCGAGAGCGAAATGTTTATCAACATACCCCTTCAATACTGCCGGCATGGAAAAGTGCCGCAAGGGAAACTGCCACAAAAGAAAATCACAACTTTCAAGTTTTACAATCTCCGCTTCGATATCGGGATGAAAAGTATTATTTTTTGAAGCGGCCCGTTCCTCCTTTTTCTGACTGAAAAAATCTTTGCCGCTGCACGCAGTGAAATTATTTCTGTCTGATACCGGATTGAAATTATCATGACTCAGCTGAGTTGAGATAACATTATATCCTGATTGCTCAAAAAAATCACATTCCCTTAAAAAAAGACGATGATTGAAACTGTTTACATCATCATAATAGTGCAGCACAAAAATATTCATAAATGCCTCCGTTTTTTCTTTTTGTTTCCGGCAGAACAATACAGCATTTACAAAGAAAAACAAGTCAGATCTTAAAAATAGAAAAAGTATTTTTTTTCAAATCGCTCTGTTTTCACTGCAATTATTTAAATATGATTCTTTCTGTATTTCAGCAGCAGCAGACTCGGATAACATCCTATTTGCTGTTTGAACATTCTTGAAAAATGGAATTGATTTTTGAAACCGAAAATCAGACTTAATTCTTTTACGCTGGTATCAGGATTTTTTTTGATAAACTCAACAATATGATTCATTTTGTAATTCAGAAACGCTGTTCTCGGCGGCATATTAAAATAAATCTGACAGGTGCGGTGCAGAGAACTGCGGCTCATGGAACATTGTTTGCACAAATCTGCAAGCGACGGCTGTTTGGAAAGATTTTTCTGAAAAACTGAAGTAATTTTAGCCGCCTGCTGCTGCACCATGTGCCGTGAAGAAAACTGCTCATTCAGCAGAAAAGGCGAATACAGCGACATAATTTTGCGGAATACAGCAATAAACAATGCATTGTGTATCAGATAACATTCATAAATATTTTCCTGTGATTCACTTTCAAAAAGTTTTATCATATTGCTGAAAAAATCTCTTTCCGGCGATGCAAGATGAATAATCTGTTCTGACGGCCGGATATTTTTGTCAAAAATGAGCATATTCAATTTATCATCTGATGTAATACAGAAATGAAACGTGTACCATATCGTCCCTTTTGCCAGAAAGTCTTCATGTTTCTGTCCCGGCTGAATGACGATTATATCCCATTTACTGAGTTTTACCATTTTATCATTGACAGTACATTTATAATTTCCATGCTCAATAATTATTGCTTCATATACGATATGAGTATGCTTTCTGTATACACTTTCTTCATTGGCTTCCATACGGTTGCTGTCAATAAAGCTGATTTTCATATCGTCAAATTCACCCTGCAAATGCTTATAACTGCCGAAAGTTTGAATGTTGAATTTATTTTTTTCACTCATTTTTTATCTCCTAATATACTTATCTGCAATACGTTATAATTTTTTTTAATTTAAACACTGCAATATTCTGTCATATTATGAAAATATTTTAAATTCCGGCGTATAATATATCAACGGAAAATTTTTTTACAAATCCATTTTTGGGAATATCAGATATATTTTAAAAATTTTTGCTATTGTTATATATTGAAAAATATAGTATAGTAAAGACAGTGAGGAAAATTATTGTTATCAACCCTGAAAATGGAGAAAAAAAATGAACAAAAAACAATTTACAATGTTTGAACTGTCTGTTATCATGGTAGTTATTGCAGTTTTTGCTGTGCTGACTATGCCGGCTGTCGCCAAAGCACAATCTGAAGCAAAAGAAGCAAGCTGTGCAGGTAATCAAAAACAGATCATGGCGGCAGCACTTGCTTATGCCAATGATTATCAGGGCTTTATGGCTCCGGCAAATTACAACAGTATGGATTGGGATTTGTATCTGAAAGGATATGTCCGTGTTGCAAACGGAATCAAAGCCGGCAAAAAATCTTACATACCTGTCAAATCAAATATTCTTTATTGTCCTGACGAGCCGATTATAAAAAATATCTCTTACGGAGTTTCAAGTTCATTCAAAAACAAACAGGATGCATGGGGAGTCAGCATTGACAAAATGAATCCTTCTCTGATTTATCTTGCTGATATCAATCAAAACTGGCGTAAAATCACTTCAACTCCGTCATTTATTCCCCGCCGTGCCAGTATCAACGGCAATAAATGGGGTGATATTATGCTTCGTCATGATGATGATACCGCAAATGTCGGAAAAATCGATGGCAGTGTGGAAAATCTTGACGAAAAAACTTTCAAGACTGACAACAAATACTGGACTGTTGCAAAATAATATAATATTGATTATAGGAAGTTTCACGGCAAAGCCGGGGATGTCCATCCCGCTTGGTATCACGACAAAGCCGGGGATGTCCATCCCGCTTGGTATCACGGCAAAGCCGTGGATGTCTGCGGCAAGGCATGACAAACACTAAGGAATTTAAGGAAGATAAGGAGTTTAAGGATAAAACAAATGACTGCACTCGAAGTCGGGCTGACGAGGACGCTGATGCGGCTGACCTACTGATACCGAATGCGGTCAAAGTTACGCGAGAGCGAAGACATACGCCTGACTGCAGTGCAGTCAGAGGCAATCTCTCTAAACTCCCTAAATTCCTAAAACTCCTTACTATCCGCCTTGTCCCAGCCATCCGCCAACGGCTGCTTGTCCCGCCGACTTGTCACGGCGTAGTGACAACGAAGACGGAAGCCTTGTGCGAAGGCGGATGCCGTGTAAAAACAAAAAAACTGAAAACCCAACCCCCTAACAAAAGGAGAAAAAAATGAAAAAATCTTTTACCCTCATCGAACTTCTGGTTGTAATCGCTATTATCGCAATTCTCGCCGGTATGCTTCTCCCTGCCCTCAACAAGGCAAGAGAACGAGCAAGAGCAACAAAATGTATGAGCAATATGCGGCAGATGATGAATGCTTCTGTGCTTTATGCTGCAGATTATGATGATATGCTGCCGCCGACTAATGCCTGGGGCTTGGATCTCGCCCAAATTTTGGATGGAACCGGAACAAATGGAGTATATTTGTATGACGGATATGTTTCACCAAAAAGTAAAGTCGGGGAATGTCCTGAAGCTCCCAAAGCTGGAGGTTTTGTTGTCAACTCCATTGTCGGAAGTGTTTTTTGTACCTATAATTCAGGTTCTCCGGATACTTGCGGTTCACGCAAATTGAAACTCGGAAATATGAATCCGAATTTTATCTATATTTCAGAAATGTCAAAAAAATGGATTGAAGACAATTCTTCAAATTCAAAATGTTTCCAGCAGACTGCACGCAAACCCGGCGAAGAATCTGCAAACGGAGGATGGCGTCCCGTGGCTCTGCACCATAATAATAAAGCCAATGTTGCAAAAATAAACGGTTCTGTTGCCGCTCTTTCTCAAAAAGAATTTGAAGATGACACAACTCATTTCACCTTACTCGCATCAGAATTGTAATTATTTAAGACGGTTGTAATATGTTGAAAATTTACAGAGATAATAATCCTATTCTTGCCCCCATGGATGATTTGCCGTGGACCAAACAAAGTGTTTTCAATCCCGGCGTTGTTTATGACAAAGACAGATTCCGTATGATTTTCTCCGGAAATGACGGCAAAGGCTGCATTCAACTCGGCTATGCTGAAAGTACTGACGGTGTTAATTTTACAGTCCGTGAAACTCCTTTTCTGCCTCCTGACCCAAATGAAAAAGCTTTTGACCACGGCACGACCGAAGACCCGCGTGTGACTTTGCTCGATGGCAAATTTTATATCACCTATGCCGCCCGCTGTGTCAATATGAATGACTGGGTAAACGGCAAACGCACATATGACCCCAAAGGCGAACACGCTATTGCATGGGAACGCAACAATCGCCGTGTCGGTCTTGCCGTAACCACTGACTGGCAGAATGTTGAACGGCTCGGAGCAATTTCCAGTGAACATATGAATGATGCCAATGTTGTACTTTTTCCCGAAAAAATCAACGGCAAATATGTTTATCTGCATCGTCCGAGTTCAGCTCCCGCATGGCTTCTTCCCATGATGTATGAACCGGGACGTGCATGGATTCTTTACACAGATACCATCAACAAATGGTGTTCCGGCAAAATTGCCGAAGCATGGAACATGAAAGACAAAATCGACCTTCCCGATGACTATATGCTCCTTGCCCCTGAACAGAAATGGGAATCCATGAAAGTCGGACCTTCAGGCGTTCCCATTCCCACTGATGACGGCTGGCTTATGACTTATCACGGTGTTGACCGCAAAGGTATTTATCGTGTCGGTCTCGCTCTTCTCGACCGTGAAGACCCCCGCAAAGTCATTTGCCGTACACCATCGCCCATCATGGAACCTGAAGGCGAACTGGAACTCAACGGCCCCTACCCCGGATGTATTTTTCCCTGTGCCAATGTTGTCACCGGTGACGAAATCCGTCTCTTCTACGGCATCTGCGATATCTCTATTGGTACTGCCACCATGAGTCTTGCCTCCGCTCTCGACCATGTCAAAAAGTTCAAGGTGTAGAAAGTGTTGAGTTATGCAGGGGGAGAAGAAAAACTTTACTTTCTTTCGCAGTGAAAGAAAGTAAAACAAAGAAAGCTGTTTTGCTTGTTTTCTTTTTAAAAAAGAAAGCAAAATAAAGAAAACAACTTTATTCCTCCCCTTTATTCTGCCGAAGCTTTAGCGTAGGAGGATCATCTTTTTCCAAACCTTTTTAAGTATTTTTTTAACTTCCTTAAATTCCTTATTTCCCTAAAACTCCTTACCATGAAAGGTCATTCAATGAAAAAACTGTTAGCAGCATTTTTATTTGCAGTGATATCTGCTGTTTTTGCAGAAGTTGTACAGCTGGGCAAGATAGATGATTATACTATTGTCCTGCCGTCAAAACCGACTAAACAGGAACGTTATTCAGCGGCACTGCTGGCTGAATATCTGGAAAAATTATATAAACTTCCCGTTCCGGTTAAATTCGACCGCAATAAAATCCGCGGCAAATATATCAGTGTCGGTGAAACAAAATATGCCAAAGAAAATAATTTTACAGAAAAACTTGCAAATCAGAGTTACAGTTTCAAAGTTAAAGACGGAAATCTTTTTATCCGCGGCGGTTTCCCCGGTCCGCTGAATGGCGTTATAACTTATTTGCAGGACGATCTCGGCTGCCGCTGGTACGCACGTTCATACAGCAATATTCCGAAATGCAAAGAACCCGGACTTACAATTATTCCTGAGCTCAAAGGAAAAAATCTGACAGTAACTCCGAGAGATTATACTCCGCCGTTTCAAATCCGTGAAGTCATGTACCGCTATGGACATCAATCAGCCAGAGAAGAGGAACTTTTTTTCCGTCTGGCACCGATTTCCTATCATTCAGATTTGCCGGAAGATGCGGGAGCTTCACTTAATTCAAAACTTTTCATACATACCTACACTGCATTGGTAAATCCCAAAAAATATTATGCCAAACACCCGGAATACTTTGCTTTGCAGAACGGTAAACGTGTCCGTCAGCACAGTGAATACGGTTCAGTGTGTTACACCAATCCTGATGTCCCTCATGTTATGCTGGAACGAATCCGTGAAGAGATGAAAAATAATCCGGAAGCAATGTATTTCAGCGTTTCAGCAAATGATGGAGCTTCAACTCAGTGCGAGTGTACAAACTGTGCTCCTTTATTCAAAAAATACAATAATTCCGACGTGCAGATGATGCTTGCCAATAAAGTTACGGATCTTCTTGTCAAAGAAAAACCGGATGCTTTGGTTACAACTCTCGTTTATGCTGCCGAAAAAACACAAATTCAGCCGCATAAAAATATTGCCCTCTTTTTCGCTCCGATAAATACCAGATATAATGCAATAAAAATGCTTGTTGCACTGAATGAGCACAAGGATATTGATGAAGCATTGAAAAGTTTTATCAATGCAGACAAAAAAGTCATTTTCTGGGATTATCTTGAAGCAATCGGCAAATTTCACCCCTACCCTAATTTTGATCAGATGCGGGATTCTCTGCGTTATCTGCGTGACAGTAAAGTTATGGGGTATTTTGCCGACTGCAATACCGGCGGTGCTTCATTAATGCACTTGAAAAAATGGGTTTACAGCCAGCTCCTCTGGAATCCGGATGCCGATATGGACGCATTGATTGCAGAATTTATCAATGCATATTACGGTAAATGTGCTCCGGAAATGAATGAATATGTCGCGCTTATCCGCCAGGCATGGCAGAGATTTATCAAACAATACCGCAAAGACAATTTCACAATGTTGGAATATACTGCAATAGAACGTTCAAAAATGCATTCAATTTTTGAAAAAGCCATGCAGAAATCTTCCTCTGATGAAGTTTTAAAGGGTCGTATTGCCCGCGAATACTGGTGTTTTCTCTGTATGGAACTCGACGGCAATGCTGAAGTTTACGGCATCGAAAAATACCGTAAATATTATGAAATCATGAAATCCATTGTAAATTACCTTCCCTCAAATGCATCCATTCGTGATAATTTTCTCAAACGCTGTGAAGACAAAATCAATTTTGCAAACCGGGAACGCCATTCAAGCGAATATTCAAAAAATTCCGTCACTGTCTGGAAACCTCTGGTTGTGAACGGACTTTCAGCCTATCTTAATGATGCAAAAGCAGTTAAAGGCAAATCATCCCGCCATATCGGTAAAAAGCCCTGGGGTATCCAATGGAAATATTTTACCTTTATTGACTATCTTGTCCCCGGCAAAACTTATGTTGTCCGTTTGCGTGTCCGCCCCGAAGTCAAAAAAGTGATCCCCGGAAAAACAATGTTTTCATTCTCTGCATTCCACCATGGCGGCGGCTTTAAAAACCAGCCGATTTTCCACGGTAAATTTACTGAAGAGGATAAAAAAGGCGATTACCGCTGGATAAATCTCGGCAAATTGGAATTTGTCAACCCGTCATCTCTGGGAATGTTCTGGATGGATTCGACCGTAAATCCTGATGAAGCGGTATGGTACGAGCGACTTGAATTTATTCCATTGGAAGAATTTAAAGAAGATATGTCGGCAGTACCGAATCAGACAATGAAGTTGTAAGCGAAAAAAGTTTAAAAAAAAGCAAAAAAATCACTTGCAAAAATCAAAAAGTATATTATATTATGTAAAACGTAACAAAAAAGACGTTGCGGGGTGGAGCAGTGGTAGCTCGTCAGGCTCATAACCTGAAGGCCGTTGGTTCGATTCCAGCCCCCGCTACCAAAAAATTTCACGCCTGACTGAAAAGTCAAGCGTTTTTCTTTGCCTCAATTGCTGACTGCAAAAGAGTTAAGACTTAACAAAATCAAGCAGAATGCTCTCTAAAACAAAGAAAAATCACCCGATTTTTCATAAAAATCCTCTCTAATTCTCTGTTCTCTCAAGGATTTCAGAGAGCAGAGAAATGTTATTTTTAATATAATTTCTTACAAATAAACAAGTTACATAAAAGGTCAGAAAGACATCACTTGGCATTCAAACACTTGCACAATCAATACAAAAAATCAAACAGCAGTTTGCAATAGCCTATAAATTAATAACTTACGATGCAGTTTGGAAAAAAGACAAAACCAAACACACGCACCCCAAAGCAGCAGAAGGTCATGACCTTATTTGTAAATCCCTAATAATCAGCATAGTCATTTTTGCTTGTTCGCAAAGATGGCATTTCCTGTATCAAAAAAACTATTCTATTACACACAGTCCTTTTCATCTTCCACGAATATCGATAGGATGGTGTGAGATTCAGTTTGGCGGTGGCATGTGTGAACATATTAGTATTTAAAATTGCACAAATGGACAAAACGCAAAATACGACCCGTTGATGCAAAATATTACCCAAAAATCAAAATTGCAAGCAAAAAAATAATATTTTACGTATTTTTTACTCAATACTTTGTATTATGTCGGCAGTAGAAAAATTTACGATCCAGCCTTACATGCGATATGGCCATATGTCGTATGGTGTCGCAATTATCAATAAAACTCTTTATTTTTTGAAAAACCATCTGCTCGATGCTTGACTACATGCATATATGTGCTATATTTACAACACGGAGGTGCATATGCTTACAGATATTAACAAAACTATTGAACGAATTCACAATTATATTTATGCGAATGATGGACTTGACAATTATGAGGTTTTAGATGAATTATTGAAAGTTTTCTACTTAAAAACATATGATGAGCAGCACGACAATATTCTTTTGCTGGCAAACTCAGAAGCGGATTTACTTGAAAAAGTTCAGATGCTTTTCACTTGCCTGACGAAAAATTATCCAACTTTATTTAGTTCAGATGACAAAATTAATTTAAAAACGGGAACAATCGTTTTTATAATGAAAGAACTTTTCAACATCTCGTTATCTAAATTGAAAAGTGATGTAAAAGGTCATCTGATGCAAAGAATAATAGATCGTTCATACAGGGAGGGCAAAGGTCAATTTTTTACGCCAGCACAGGTGGTTGATGTCATTGTGAAAATGATAAATCCTCAAAAGGGGCAACGAGGTTGTGATCCGGCATGTGGGACAGGAGGATTTATGTTTGCTGCTCTCGAAAATATGGCAAAAAATGATAATATTGTAGAGCAAATAAAGAATGTTGATTTTTTCGATATAAGTAAATCTGTCGTAAAAATAATTTCCATGAGATTAATGTTTGAATTTGCAGTAGATTCTCCAAATATAAAAATTCAAGATTCTATTTCAGCTGACATACCCGCGATATATGACTTTGTATTGACAAATCCACCGTTTGGTTCCCAAGGCAGAATAACCGATAAGACAATTTTAGGAAAATATACTTTGGGGCATAATGAGAATGGTATCACATTATCCTCACAAGTTCCGGATATATTATTTATCGAAAAAGTTCTTTCCATTTTGAAAGATGGTGGAAAAGGAGCAATTATATTGCCGGATGGCAATTTTGAAAATCCGTCCTCAAAATACATAAGAAATTATTTAATTCAAAATTCCAAGATTGACGCAATAATATCCTTACCCGAAGGGACATTTATTCCCTACGGAACTGGCGTAAAATCAAGTATTTTGTTTTTTACAAAACAAACATTCCAATCCTATGATTACGATGTTTTTTTTGGAAAAATAAATCAATTGGGTTATACTTTTTCCAAACACTCAAAAACGTTGTATGATGCATCAGGAAATGTCATGGAGGACTACAGCAGGGTGATAAATGCTTATCAAAATCAAGTATACGATGATGAGAATTTTGTCATCAATATTTCAGACATTATTGCGAATAATATGAATTTGTCACATCATTATTATTCACCTAAAATAAACAAACATATTAATACTTTGATTGGTTCTAGTACAATACGCTTGAGAGATTTGGTAACAGTAGAGAGTAAAAAGCAAAAAATTGATCCAAACGACTTATATCAATACGTAGAAATATCAGATATAAATTCTTTGGGATGCGAAATAATAAACTGTTCGCATATGTATGGCTCGGAACTTCCCAGCAGGGCAAGTTATAAAATAAAAGAAAATCAAATTGTTGTAGCAGTTGCTGGCAACTCAATAGGTTCAGAATGGAATGCGAAAGCTATCGTCACTCAAGAATTTGATGGATGCATATGTACAAATGGGCTAATTGTCTTGAATGCAATAAACTGCTCACCATTTTTGTTATTGCACTTTTTCAATACTGAAGCATTCAGAATTCAGGTAAAAAAATACCGGTTTGGAACAGCAATTCCAACAATTTCGCGCGAGGATTTTCTTGATATTATTGTACCTGATTATTCCAATGAGAAAAAAGAACAAATTATAGCAAACATGAAAACAGTTTTTAAGTTAAAAGCTGAAATTAAAAAATTATTGACCGTGGAATAAGGCATTAATAATGCATGGGAGAGAAACGTTTCTCTCCCATGTGAATCCAAATATTAACGATGGTCTAATTGTGAGTCGTCATATTCCACTTTCTTTGGCAGAGTTTCCTCTATACATTTTCTAATATCAGTATACCATGGATACGTTATTGACAAATGGTCCTTTTTACCAGGAATAATGATATCGATGATGTAATTTTGATAAAGATGGTTAGGGTGATCAGGTGAATGTGAAATTATGTTGGGATTTACGAATACAAATTCATGTTTTCCCGTACGCTGAAATAAATCAACTGCTAAAATAGAAAAGTCAGATACAAGCGGAGCTGCTATTTTTTCGTTGGTTTCTGGATCTATGCGTTTGCTAGGTTTGTGTGTTTGCATAACAACATAAACTCCCCTTTTTTCTCGAAACGCGGTCTCAGAAAATTTATCATCTTCTAAAGAATGTACATATTCTTTTATCATTTCAACACTGCCGAATATACTTGTTAAGTCAGGAGAATCTGGTCCTGGATTTTTTTTGCTCCATCTAAATTCAGGATACTTTTTCCCAGGATTTTTTGATTCCCAAGCCTCTTTCTTTCTAGTATACTTGTCAAATCCTTTTTGATATATTTGCTCTCTATTAATATTTATGTATTTTTTCAAAAAGTTAATCGCTTGTTGACGAGTAATATTTTTTTCGTACTCAACATCTGTATCGCCGTAACGAAATTCAGCATTAGTTTTTATGCCTTTACATTCAACAACATAGTATTTATCGTTGTCCTTTATCAAAAAGTCTCCTTTGTATCCTTCTTTTTTTTTATCAAATCCGCCTGCAGGTTTTTCTTTAATTCTGTAAACTTCAAAGCCACAATCTTTAAGATAAGCAAATAATTTCAGCTCAGAAACGGCACCCTGAATATAACCTTGTGAGCTAGGACTCATTTCGAGCACTTCAATCAAAGAGTCCGCATCGGTTCCAAATCGTTCAAAAACCCAATCATCAAATTTCATTTTTACCTCTTGGTTAAAACTTGCACTGCAAGAGCAAACGCTCCTTCCACGGAGGAAATATACTTCTCTGAATTAAAAAAAGCAACTGAAATATGCAAAATAACAATAAAAAAATATGTATGGAAGTTTGCAGTTGGGCAACATTAAAAATCCAGAATACTGCTTTATGTGAAGCATTTTTTATGCCATCATTCACAAGGACTATATTGATACCAATATCTAGGCATGCTTCTAACGCTTGCTTAGAGTTTATAATTAAGTCAGATTTCTGGAAGAACGCATTCTTTGTATTCCTGATACAAGTTTTTTCATTATTTTTGTATCGTTTGAATTGTACCAGATGAAGTGAGGCTTTTTCGAACTTTTTAAGCTGTCAATTTTGAGCAGAAAATGAAGGACAACAGAGAATTTTTAGTGCTGCTCTGAAAGAAATGTACTCTCCAAAATACTCCCAAAATAGAGATTTTGTTCGTTTTATTTTTAATCCCGCTACCAAATGAATTTCAGCCAGTCAACCGACTGACTTTTTTTGTGCCGTAAAAGTGCTTACCACAAAGGTATTTGCAAAAGAACTGAAATTCTCTAAAACCCTCCCCCGGACTCCGTAGCCTCGGCGAAGGAGTCTGTTTTTCTCTGGGACTGCGTGCCATGTCCTTCGGAGATAAAGTTTGCATAAATCGTTGAACAATACCGAATAACAAATTCAGATCCCCGCAATGGTTTTTCGTCGCCATTGCAAAGCAGAGAATAGAATTGCACAACTCTCGTCCACGACGTTCCTGAATAACCGATATTCTGATATCGAGAAAAATCAACAAATTTTGTTGATTTTTTTCACAAACAGCGGTTGACATTTTTAAAAAACGTGGTATAGTATGTATAGACCAACAAGGAGAATAAGTTATGGGTGCAATAATTACAGAGTTCGGCAGAGAACTGCGAAAAATAAGGATTGATGCAGGAGAGGTGTTGAAAGATATGGCAGAAAAACTTGGTTATACTTCGTCCTATCTTTCCGCCATTGAAGTCGGAAAACGGGCAGTGCCGGAAAAATTTTTGTGTAAGCTCCAAGAGTGCTATGGGTTACCAGATAGTATCATGGAAACATTGAAAAATGCTGTGGACAATGATGTTCCTAAAGTCGAAATAAATCTGAAGGGCACAAAAACTGCCCATCGCAGAGCAGCAATGGCTTTCGCGAGAACTTTTAAATCACTGGATGAAGAAATGATGGAAAATATTTTAAAACTCTTGAATAATAAGGAGGAAAATGATAGAAACGACATTTAAGGTTGAGCCTAAGTCTCGTAATGATCTACGTAAAACAGCAAGGATTATTCGTGAAAAGTTAAAGATTAAGACGCTTTTTTTTCCAATCGTCGAGCTCCTTGATTCTTTGACAATCCTGGATCCAAACTTCAACTATGCTGTCGAGGAGGATTGCGAATTTGCCCCCGGAGAGCATGCATATTGGGAACCAGTAGAGCGAACGATGCATATTAGAGAATCTGTTTATAATGGTGCTTACGAAGGCAAGGGAAGAGACCGTATGACAATAGCCCATGAGTTCGGGCATTACATCTTACATACAGATCAGTACCCCAAGATGTGTCGCTCCATATCCTCCAGCTCAATTCGTGCATTCGAAAGTTCTGAATGGCAGGCAAAAGCATTCGCTGCAGAATTATTGATCCCTGCCGATATTATAGACTCAAATTGCAGTCCTGAAGAAATAGCCGAACAATGCGGTGTTTCTCTTGAAGCTGCAATCTTTCAACTAAAACACATAAAGTAAAAGAGAGGAGGAAATTATGGATGGATAAAAAAACAGCGAAATTCAAAAAATGAACTCGCCGTCTTATATGTAGGTTTAGAGACCCTTTATGTAAAATACATCATTGTCAACTTTTTTCAAGTTGGGTTTGTCATTTTTTCTGAATTTCGCCTTTTTCTGTTTCTTATTCGTAAAAAACATTGCCTGTTACGTGGTAATGTCAAACTGCTTATACAGAGAAAGGAGGCTACTATGCCTAATCGTAACAATCATTGGATTACCCAGCGTGAAAATGGCTGGGCGGATATTCGCGAAGGGAATCAAAGAGCAACAAAAATCTACGACACACAATTGGAAGCATTTTATGCAGCTCGTGAAATTGCTCGTCATGAAGGTGGAGAGGTTATAATTACAGGTACAAATGGTCTCATCCGAGAACGTAATACCTACGGTAAACCTGACCATTGCCCGCCCAAAGGGTAACTTCTAAAATAATCCAAATCCAGCAGCACCTCAACAAGCATTGAGGTGCTGTTTTTCATTTTATTCCAAACATCTCCCGCTGACCTGCCTGACTGCCATAGAAAAGGTCCTGCGGAGTGCTGTAATCAAAGCTGGCTGTGAAGTTATAACGGAGTTGGATCAATCAGCCCAAGAGGTCAAGACGGCTCAAGATCAAGTGGCAACGCTGAATGATCGGCTGTGTCCAGACAAGATTTTTTAACAGAAGAAGTAATAACAATGCGAGACAGATTTTTTGAAGTTCAAAACTGCGATCGGTGCGGAAAGCCGCTGAATGGCTGCCGGATCATGAGCATGTACAATCACGAGGTCCTCTGCATGGACTGCAAGGACAAAGAAACCCAGCGCGAGGACTATTCTAAGGCCGTCGAAGCCGACCATACCGAGATCCGGCACGGGAACTATAACTTCCCTGGTATCGGCCTGAAAAAGTAATTTACCTGACAATTTATAAAGAACCGTTTCTGGTAATTTCCCGGAACGGTTTTTTGCTGCTTCTGCTGAACAATAAAAAAATTGATAAAAAGTCACTAAAAATCACTAAAAACAATAATTTTGCGGTTGTATTTTGCATTTTGGCAAGTATATTCTGTAATGTAGGAGAAAAATCACAAAAATTTTGAAAACAGAGGTTATATCATGGACGATCGTTGGCTTTCACTCAAAGAGATAGCTGAATACTTAGGAGCCAGACGGGAAACCATTTATAAATGGATTGAAAATAAAAATATGCCCGGACATCAAATCGGACGCAACTGGAAATTCAAGAAGGAAGAAATTGATGCCTGGGTAAAATCCGGAAAGGCTGCTGAATGATGGATAGTATTTCTTTTAACTCTATTGTCAGTTTTATCTGGGGAATTGCCGATGACTGCCTGCGGGATGTTTATGTTCGTGGCAAATATCGGGATGTCATTCTGCCGATGACGGTTATTCGCCGTCTGGATGCGGTCCTTGAAGAAACGAAACCTGCCGTTCTGGAGATGAAGAAAAAGCTGGATGAAGCCGGAATCACGAATCAGACGGCATCTCTTTGTCAGATTGCCGGGGAACCTTTCTGTAACAGTTCTCCATTTTGTTTGAAAGATCTTAAATCAAAGGCCAAAGCACAGCAGCTGAAAACAGATTTTGAAGCCTACCTTGACGGCTTCTCCCCCAATGTGCAGGAAATTCTGGATAAATTCAAATTCCGCAATCAGATCGCAACGATGATTGATGCTGATATTCTTGGATCAGTCATTGAAAAATTCGTTTCTCCGACGATCAATCTCAGCCCTCGGCCGGTACTTTATGATGACGGTTCAGTAAAACTTCAGGGATTGGACAACCACACTATGGGCCTGATTTTTGAGGAACTGATCCGGCGCTTCAATGAAGAAAATAACGAGGAAGCTGGAGAGCACTTCACTCCGCGTGACGCAGTTGAATTGATGGCAGACCTTATTATTATGCCTATTTCCGACCAGATCAAAGACGGCACATATACTTGTTATGACGGCGCGTGCGGAACCGGTGGCATGCTGACGATTGCCGAAAAACGGCTGAATGAACTTGCTGAACAACAGGGCAAGCAAGTTTCAATCCATCTTTTCGGGCAGGAGATCAACCCGGAGACATACGCTATTACTAAAGCTGACATGCTTCTTTCCGGTGAAGGCGAACAGGCTGAACACATGGGCTTCGGCTCAACTCTTTCAGCAGATAGTTTCCCAACAAGACAATTTGACTTTATGCTTTCCAATCCGCCTTACGGTAAATCGTGGAAAGTCGATCAAGATAAGTTGGGCGGCAAAAAAGGAATTCAGGACACCCGCTTTGTAACCCAGTTTGCGGATGATACGGAATATAAAATGCTGCCCCGGTCAAGCGATGGGCAGATGTTGTTTTTGCTGAATAATATTGCTAAAATGAAACATTCGACTGCGTTGGGAAGCAGAATTGCTGAAGTTCATAACGGGTCTTCGCTCTTTACCGGTGATGCCGGTTCCGGAGAAAGTAATGCCCGCCGATTTGTTATTGAAAACGACTATCTGGAAGCGATTATTGCTCTGCCGGAAAATATGTTCTATAACACTGGTATCGGCACATTTATCTGGATCGTCAGCAACCGCAAAGCGCCACATCGAAAGGGTAAAGTTCAGTTGATTGATGCGACTGTTATGAAATCACCTTTGCGGAAAAATCTGGGCAAAAAGAATTGTGAACTTACACCTGAGATCAGAAAAAGAATTGTTGACCTTTATCTGGACTTTGCAGAAACTGAAGAAAGCAAAATCTTTGACAATGCGGAATTTGGTTATCAGTTGATTACAGTTGACCGCCCGCTACGGTTGAGAATTGATCTTTCAAAAGAAATCCCGGCAGGTACTTTTAATGCCAAAGATCAGGAAGCATGGGAAAAAGCTCTTGCGGAGCTGCCTGCCAACATTCCAATGGATGATTGGGACGCCTTTGCCAAAGCAACCAAGCTGAAAGCCACTTTGCTTAAAAAGGTGCGGCCGCTGATTACCGAAGTTGATGAAAATGCGAAGGCAGTTTCCGGCGAAGCTGACAGTAATTTACGTGACTATGAACGGGTTCCATTGCTTTATCCCGGTGGTATTGAAGCATTTTTTAGTACCGAAGTAAAGCCCTTTGTGCCGGATGCCTGGATCGACCATAGCAAAACACAGATCGGTTACGAACTTTCCTTTACCAAATACTTCTATAAACCGGTCGAATTGCGTTCTCTGGACGAAATCACCGCTGATCTGAGACAACTGGAATCTGAAACTGCAGGATTGTTGGATGAAATTCTGGGAGGTGCCAAATGAATGATATTTCGCAGAACAATATTATCATCTACTCGACTGTCGATGGCAGAAGCAATATCTCTTTATTTGCCAAAGATGGAACGGTCTGGCTCAATCAAAATCAGATGGCAGAACTTTTTAACACCTCAAAGCAAAATATCAGCCTTCATATAAATAACATTTTGAAAGACAACGAATTGCAAGAAAATTCAGTTGTCAAGGAATACTTGACAACTGCCGCTGACGGCAAAAATTATTCAGTTGCCTTCTACTCGCTTGAAATGATTATTGCTGTTGGTTTCCGGGTTCGCAGCCCACGGGGGACACAATTCCGGCAGTGGGCAAATCGCAATTTAGCGGAATATATGCGCAAAGGATTTGTCATGGATGATGAACGTCTGAAAAATCCCGATGGGCGTCCAGACTATTTTGATGAATTGCTGGAACGCATACGAGACATTCGGGCTTCGGAAAAACGCTTTTATCAGAAAGTGCGTGATCTTTTTGCATTGAGCAGCGATTACAATAAAGACGATAAGGCAACGCAAATGTTTTTTGCGGAAACCCAGAATAAACTTATTTATGCGATCACCGGCAAAACTGCTGCTGAAATTGTTTTTGAGCGTGCCGATGCATCCTCGGCCAATTTCGGAGCTACCAGTTGGAAAGGATCGATTGTTCGCAAAGGAGATATTTTTATTTCCAAAAATTATTTGACTGCAGACGAAATAGATTCTCTCAACCGTTTGGTTGTCATTTTCCTGGAATCAGCTGAGTTGCGTGTTAAAAATCGCAATGATCTGACAATAGATTACTGGCGTAATAATGTAAATCAACTTTTGATGTTCAACGATTATGAAGTTTTGCAAGATACTGGCAGCATTTCTCAAAAAGCAATGGAGCAAATTGTTGGAGAGCGTTATTTGGCTTTTGATGCCCGCAGAAAAGCTGAAGATGCGGTGCAGGCAGATCGGGATGATCTTGCGGAACTGGAAAATATGGAAAAAATGGTTGCAAAACGTAAAAAAGGAGCTGACAAACAATGACTCCTTATCCGGAATACAAAGCGACAAACTTGCCCTGGCTTCCGCAGATTCCGGCGCATTGGGAAACGCGACGTGCAAAAGCCTTGTTTCGATTAGTAACGGAACCTGCTCCAGAAAACAACACAGAAGAATTACTTTCTGTTTATACCCATATTGGAGTAAGACCACGAAAAGATTTAGAAGCAAAAGGGAATCGTGCATCAACCACAGATGGGTATTGGTGTGTGAAAAAAGGAGATATCATTTGTAATAAGTTATTAGCATGGATGGGGGCGATTGGCGTATCTGAATTTGAAGGAGTTACCAGCCCCGCGTATGATATTTTTAGAAAACGTACTGAGAACATATATCCTCAATATTATCATTATTTATTCAGAACGCCACTCTTTCATTCGGTGTTTCGCGCCTATTCCCGTGGCATTATGGATATGCGTCTGAGGCTTTATTACGACCAATTTGGAACGATAATAATTCCCTATCCCAACCAAGCCGAGCAAGAGCAGATTGTTCGTTATCTGGATTCGATGACGGCGAAGATCAACAAACTGATCCGCGCCAAAAAGAAACAGATCGCCTTGCTTCAGGAACAGAAACAGGCGACCATTAATCAGGCTGTCACCAAAGGTTTGAATCCCGATGCCGAAATGAAAGACTCCGGCATAGACTGGCTCGATCAAATCCCCGCTCACTGGGAAGTTAAGAAAGCTAAATATTGTGTAAATATAAATCATGGTTCTGATCCTGTCACAGCTGGAGATATCCCTGTTTATGGAAGCGGAGCTGGCAGTTTCAAGACCTGCGGTGAGTTTAAGGACGGTCCTGCAGTACTGGTGGGGCGAAAAGGAGCAACATTGCATATACCGCATTACATTACAGGAAAATATTGGAATGTTGATACAGCTTTTGATGTAAAGGCAAAAAAGAATTTTTTTCTGCATTTTTATTATTTTCTGGCGACATGTTTTGACTACCATTTTTATATATCACAAACAACATTGCCCAGTATGACGCAAACAGATTACTTGAATATGAAATTACCTGTTCCGCCACAACAAGAGCAATATGACATTATACAACATTTGGTAATGCAGGATAAAAAAATCGATAATTTGATTGCTGAAATTAAAAATGTTATAAACAGTCTATTGGAATACAAAAATAGCCTGATTGCATCTGTTGTAACCGGACAAGTTGATGTCCACAATATTCAAGTAGAAGATTTTGATCCCGCCGATCTCATCACTGAAACCGACGACGATTCCGCCGAAGATGACGACCAGCCGCAGGAAGAAAGCGAGGAATGATTTATGAACGTACCAATGAAAGAAGCCATTGAACACTTTTTTACAAATCCATCTTTTGACTTGATTTATTCTGAAGCTCTCGCCAATTCGCTGGACGCAGGAGCGTCAAAGGTTGATATAGAAATAAAGATTCATAGTTTTGAAAAACCTGAAACGCTCAAAATCGAAATAAAAGATAATGGCATGGGATTTAACGAACGCAATTTCAATAAATTTTCAAACCTCTTAATGAAAGCTGATAACCAGCATAAAGGGTTAGGACGTTTGGTTTACTTGAAATATTTTGACAATGTCCATGTCGAAAGCGTTTTTGATGAAAACCAGAAGAGAATTTTTGATTTTTGTAATGACTTTAATGGGAAGTCTGATATAACACCTCTTGAAAGGCCCTCTGAAAATTATGTTGCATTGACTTTTACAAAATTTAGTGGTGAGCGTTTAAAAAGTTATGGAAATCTTATTCCTGAAAAGATTAAAGAAAGGCTGTTAAAACAGTTCTTGCCTCGTTTGTATGCTTTAAAGCAACAAGGGCGCGCTTTTCAACTTTCTATTGAATTACAGACCGATGAATCAAATCCGGATAAAGAATTTTATTCAGCGAATGAAATATTGTCATTGAATGATCTCCCTGCGTTACGGGAAATGAAAATTAAAGATCCTGGGTTGGATCTTTTCCAGACAGAGTTTTCTTTGCTTTATCTCGTTGAACAAAATTGGGAAGAAAAGCCTATTACAGCTATTTGCGTTGATGGAAGAGCTGTTGAACTTCCTATTTTGAAAGATGCAGTCATACCAAGCGGGACCAATGCAATTTTCCTTTTGCAATCATCTTTTTTCGATTCGAAGGTTGACGATTCTCGACAAGGGTTGGCTATAGACCATAAAGATCAGGTAATTATTGAACATGTCTTTACTGAAAAAATTTCTGAAATATTAAATTTGGAAGTTCCATCTATTAAAGAAAGGAATGCACAAAGTCGGGATCGATTATGGCAACGCTATCCGCATCTCGCGGGATATTTCAGTAAGGACTCGGTAGGATTAATTGATGAAGATAAATCCGTAACCAAAGCCCAGGAAGCGTTTTTTAAAGAACAAAAAGAAATCTTTTGTGCCGGTGAATTAACAGATGAACAGTACAAAACATCTCTTAATCACGCAACAAGAATTCTGACCGAATACATTTTATATCGCAATTTAATTATAAAAAAATTAGGCGAGATAAAAAAAGAGCATCCAGAAGCCAAAATTCATGATCTTATCGTCCCCATGCAAAACGAGTTTAAGGCAAAAGATTTTTTTCATGATATTTATAATAACAACGCCTGGTTGTTGGATGATAAATACATGGGATATCACACAATACTCAGTGATGAAAACATTAAGAAACTTATTGAAAAGATATCGGATGAAAAAGAACTTCAAGCGGATGATCTACGACCTGATATAGCTTTTGTTTTTTCGGATGATATTGATACTGTTGACCATCCTGTAGATGTCGTTGTTGTTGAGCTAAAGAAAAAAGGACTTGATTATTTGGATAACAAGCGAGTTGTCGAACAAATAAGACAGCGTGCAAGGCGGTTGGTGTCGCTCTATCCGAATAAAATTCAAAGAATGTGGTTCTTCGGGATCGTTGAATTTGATGCAGAATTAATGGTAGACATGCGGGAGAACAACTGGACAAAAATCTTTTCTTCCGATAAAGTATATTACAAAGAAATTCCGGTATTACCGATAGATAGAGACAAGAACCCATTAGGAGAAATGACCATTCCTGTCTCAGTCACTTTGCTTTCTTTTGAGGCTCTTTATAAAGATGCCCAAACAAGAAATGAAACCTTCTTAAAGATATTGAAAGAAGGTATTCAGCAAGCTGTAAAAGCTAAGGAGATGAAGTAAAATGAGTTCTTGCATAAAACAAGGAATGGAAGATCTAACGATTAAAAATGTTTTGTCCTTATCTCATAACGACGCAAGAGATTTCTTTTTGCAATCTGATATTTTTTGTAATATAGACTTGCCAAAATATTTTTCATTCACTTCGATTTTGACATTCTTGAAGAATAGAAATATAGATTCTATAAAAACGCGGAATGCGAGAAATTATTTTGATGTAAATTACACATTATTTTGCAATAAAGATGGGAAATACGCATGGCGTCCTACACAAATCCTTAATCCAGTCATTTATGTAAAACTTGTTAATTTAATTACAGAAGAAAACAATTGGAACTTTTTAAAAAAGAGATTTAAAAAATTTCAACAAAATGCACAAATTCAATGCACCAGTATTCCTGTTTTACAAGAGTCAAAAGGGAGAAAGGGGAAGGCTCAACAAATACTTTCTTGGTGGTCGTCCTTTGAACAAAAGTCGGTACAATTATCATTAGAATATCGCCATGTTTTTTTGACAGATATAACAGATTGTTATGGGGCGATGTACACTCATTCCATTGCATGGGCTGTTCATGGGAAAGATATTGCAAAAGCACAAAAAGGGAATCATGATTTACTTGGTAATGCGATAGATGACTTTATAGAGGATATGCGATTCGGACAAACAAATGGGATTTCTCAAGGTTCTGTTCTGATGGATTTTGTTGCCGAAATTGTATTAGGGTATGTTGATCGTTTATTGTCTCATCAATTAAAAAAAGAAAAAATCCAGGAGTATAAAATATTACGTTACAGAGATGATTTTCGCATTTTTGTCAATGACCAAAGTGTTGGAGAAAAAATATTAAAAAAACTAACAGAGATCCTATGTGATTTTGGTATGAGATTAAACTCCTCAAAAACAAAATCATCTTCTGATATTATTTCAGCATCTATCAAAGAAGATAAAAGAGCATGGTTGTCTCAGAGCGTAAACTTTGAAAGTTTAAGTTTTCAGAAAAAATTATTGTTAATACATGAACATTCTATCAAATTTCCCAATGCTGGAAGTTTGTTGAAGCCGTTGAATGGTGTGCTTGAGGAAATCTCTGGTTCTGGCAATGATGCCGATGTCATGCTTTCTATCATTGTAGATATAGCTTACAGAAATCCCAGAACCTATCCTGTCTGCGTGGCAATTATGGCTAAATTATTGTTAGACTGTGATGCTTTGAAGAAACAAAAATACGGTGAAGCAATTCTTAATAAATTTAGTGATTTACCAAATACTGAACATTTGAATATTTGGCTTCAGCGTATTTTATATCCACTGGGTATTAACTTGCAATATTCTCAGAAACTCACAAAGATTGTACAAGGAGAAAATTTATTACCATGGAATTTTGAGTGGATCTCTGACAACGGTTTAAAAACAAAAATTATGCAAGAAAAAATTATTGATACAACAGAACTTGCGACAATTCAGTCGACTATTCCCAGAGAAGAAATTGACATCTTTGTTGCGAAATCGGAAGATTATATATGAAGGGGAAACAATGATAACCGATACCAAAGAGAAAGGTCTGGAAGCACTGATTGTTGATTGGCTGCGGGATCAGAATGGATATGAACAGGGACTTCCCAACGAGTATAACAAGGATTATGCCATTGATGAAGTCCGCTTGTTCCGTTTTCTCAATGCCACTCAGCCGGAGGAAATGGCAAAACTGCAAGTCGATTCCAGCGAAATCAAACGCAAACAATTCCTTGATCGTTTGCAGGGCGAAATCGCCAAACGCGGCATTATTGATGTGCTGCGCAAGGGTGTTTCCATTTATCCGGCTTCTTTGGTAATGTTTTATATGACTCCTTCTGAACAAAACAAGAAGGCGGCAGAACTCTTTGCTCAAAACATTTTCAGCGTTACCCGGCAGGTGGCTTACTCCAATGACAACACGAAACTTGCCCTTGATCTCTGTATTTTTATCAACGGTCTGCCGGTTATCACTTGTGAACTCAAAAATCAGTTGACCAAGCAGAATGTGGAAGATGCAGTCGAACAGTATCAGCTTGACCGCGATCCCAGAGAGATGCTTTTCAGTTTCAAACGCTGTATGGTCCACTTTGCCGTTGATGATGACGAAGTGCGTTTCTGCACCAAACTTGCTGGTAAAGACTCCTGGTTCCTGCCTTTCAATAAAGGACATAATGACGGCGCAGGTAATCCGCCAAACCCCAATGGACTCAAAACGGACTATCTTTGGAAAGAGATTCTGTCCAAGACTTCTCTTGCCAATATCATTGAAAACTATGCGCAGGTGGTGGTCGAAACGGATAAAAAAACCAAAAAGAAGAAAGAAAAACAGATATTCCCCCGCTATCACCAGTTATCGGTTGTCCGTTCTCTTCTTGCTGATACGCTCAAAGATTGTATCGGTAATAAGTTCCTTATTCAGCACAGCGCAGGTAGCGGCAAATCCAACTCCATTGCGTGGCTGGCGCACCAGTTGATCGGACTCAATAAGGATGGCAAGGACGTTATTGACTCCGTGATCGTTGTTACCGACCGGATCAACCTCGACAAACAAATCAAGGACACCATCAAACAGTTTATGCAAGTTTCCAGTACCGTTGCCTGGGCAGAAACTTCCGGCAAACTGCGTGAAGCGATCCAGAACGGCAAAAAGATCATTATTTCCACAATCCACAAATTCCAATGGATTCTGGATGAAGTCGGCACCACCGGCAAAAACTCAACCTTTGCAATCATCATTGACGAAGCTCATTCCAGTCAAAGCGGCAGTCTTTCTGCCAAAATGAACATTGCACTTTCCGGAGAATATGATCCCAACGACACCACCGAAGATAAGATCAACAAGCTGATGGAGGGGCGCAAGATGTTGAAGAATGCCAACTATTACGCCTTTACCGCCACTCCGAAAAACAAAACGCTTGAGATCTTCGGTGTTCCTTATCTTGAAGGCGACCAGACCAAGCATCGTCCCTATCACAACTACACGATGAAACAGGCGATTCAGGAAGGATTTATTCTTGATGTTCTGCGTTATTACACTCCGATCACCAGTTTTTACAAATTGGCGAAAACATCTCAGGATAATCCGCTGTTTGACAAAAAGAAAGCCCAGAAACGGTTGCGGGCATACGTTGAAAGCAATGAATTTCCCATTTCACGTAAAGCTGCGATGATCGTTGACCACTTTCATGAACAGGTCGTTGCCAAAGGTAAAATCGGCGGCAAGGCTCGCGCGATGGTGGTTTGCAGTTCCATCGAACGTGCAATCACTTACTACAAAGCAATTTGCCAATGCCTGAGCGATCGCAACAGCCCGTACAAAGCAATTGTTGCGTTTTCAGGAGAAAAAGAATATGAAGGCAAAAAAATGGACGAAGCTGCCCTCAACGGATTTCCCAGCAAAGATATTGAGGATACTTTCAAAGAAGAGCCTTACCGTTTTCTGGTTGTGGCTGACAAATTTCAAACCGGCTATGATGAACCGCTTCTGCACACAATGTATGTTGACAAGGAACTTTCGGATATCAAGGCTGTTCAAACTCTTTCCCGTTTGAATCGCGCTTGCCCCAAGAAAAAAGATACCTTTGTTTTGGACTTTGCCGATCAGACCGAGCAGGTAAAAGCCGCTTTTGACCGTTATTACAGAACAACGATCCTGTCTGCAGAAACTGATCCCAACAAGCTCTATGATCTGATTACGATTCTGGAAGAAGCCCAGGTTTATACCGAAGAAGATGTTGATCGCCTTCTGGATCTTTTCCTGAACGGAGCCGAACGTGACAAGCTCGATCCGATCCTGGATGCCTGCGCAGAAGTTTATAAAACTACTTTGGATGAGGACGGACAGATCAAATTCAAAGGCACAGCCAAAAGCTTTGTGCGTACCTATGAATTTCTGGGCGCAATTCTTCCTTATGCTGATCCAAAATGGGAAAAACTTTGTACTTTCCTGACCTTGCTGATTCCGAAACTTCCTTCTCCCAGTGGTGACGATCCTGACTTTGATGACATTCTCAAATCTGTTGACCTGGAAAGTTATCGGATTGAGGTTAAAACACAAATTTCTATCAGTCTGGAAGATCAGAATGCAGAAGTTGATCCTGTGCCTGTCGGTAGCAGCGGCAGAAAACCTGAACCGGAATATGATGAGTTGACCAATATTCTGAAAACTTTTAACGATCTGTGGGGCAACATCGACTGGAAAGACAAAGATAACGTTCAGGCGCAAATTGCACGTATTCCGGAAATGGTTTCGCAGGACACAAAATATCAAGCAGCCATGAAAAATTCTGATCGGCAAAATGCCAGATTGGAAAGTGATAGCGCCCTGCAAAAAGTCATGTTCAAAATTATGTCCGACAATCTTGAATTGTTCAAACAATATACAGACAACCCCCATTTCAACAAATGGATTGCCGATATGGTGTTTAATCTGACCTACAATCAGGAAGGCAAACCGTTTATCCGCAACAGAAACTAAGTGTAACGGTGAATATTATGCCAGAAATAAACTTGACAACTCGACTTGTTGGTGGAATTAAAGGAACATTCTTTGTCCCGGATTATCAGAGAGGGTATCGCTGGGGCAAAAATGAGGTTGAAACATTACTCAACGATGTGTATGAATATGGTAGCAAGCTAAGATGTCATGAGAACGAAAATTACTGTCTTCAACCTATCGTTGTGCGTAATCATGGTGATAAATTTGAACTGATTGATGGTCAGCAGAGGCTCACGACGATATATCTAATCTACGCTTGCATGCACGAAATCAGCAATGGGTTTATGAGCGAACCATGCTTTTCACTTTCATACGAAACCAGACAAGAATCGTCAGAATTTCTGAAAAAACCGGATGAGGAGCGTAAGGATGACAATATAGATTTCTTTTTTATCTGTGATGCCTATAAAACAATCAAGGAGTGGTTTTCCCCCGATGGGAAACTACAACAGCACCATCTCACCAGAATAAACGATTATTTTAATTCCTGTGTAAAAGTAATTTGGTATGAGGTTCCGGATAGCGAAGACGGAGTATCGCTTTTTACGCGTCTCAATATTGGAAAAATTCCTTTGACCAGTTCGGAGTTAGTCAAGGCTCTTTTTCTTAAAATAGGCAACGAAGGGGTGATTCGTCAGGAAGAATTATCATTGGAGTGGGATGCGATAGAGCGCGAACTCCATGAGGAAGCATTTTGGGGTTTTTTGTCTAATAGAACGGCGAGTGACTACCAAACTCGCATTGATCTGGTTCTTGATCTGATGGCAAATAAGCAGCCTTCAGATAAGGAACCCTATCGAACATTTTTACATTTTGATAAAAAGCTCAAAGATGGAGAGACACTAAAAAATATTTGGAATGATATACGTCATAACTATTTGACATTAAAAGAATGGTTCGCAGATCACGACTTCTATCATAAAATAGGGTATCTTATTGCGAGCGGATCAAGAACTTTACAGGAAATGCTCAATGAATATGAAGGTAAATCTAAGTCTGAATTTCGCGCTGTTATTGATGAATATATCAAACAGAGCGTAACCTTTGGCAAAGATAAAGACTATGACGAACTAAGTTATGCAAATGCTACTGATAAATGGAACATTCAAAAGCTTTTATTATTGTTTAATGTTGAATCGGTTCGCTTGATTGACAATAAGAAGATGAGATTTCCTTTTGGCAGACATAAGGAGGAAAATTGGAGTCTTGAACATATCCATGCGCAGAACTCCGAGGGGCTTCAAACCAACGGCAAAATCAGGGATTGGTTGGAGGCTCATGTGAAGTCTCTTAAATCTATTGGAGGACAGGAAGAACTTGTGGCGTCAATGGTTAATTTGATTACGCAAATAAAAGAAAATCCCAAAACAGCAAAAGTTCGGGAGCAATTTGAGCAATTGCAAGCAGATGTTATAAAAGCTTTAACGCCACAAGACGATGATGCAGGAGAATATATTCACCTATTACCCAACATGGCCTTGATTTCCGCTGGACAAAATTCTGCATTAAGCAATTATACATTTGATGCAAAAAGAAATTATATTCTCGAAATGGACAAGAAGGGAGAATATATCCCGTTTTGCACGAAGATGGTCTTTATGAAATATTACTCAACATCGGAAACGAACCTTCATTTTTGGAGCAAGAGTGATCGTGATGCTTACTTGAAAGCAATCAAGAAGATTCTCAGTAAATATTTTGAATAAGAAAATCAGGAGACATATCAATGGAAACAAGAACTTTCAAGTCAATATTTGGTTCGTTTCAAAATGAAAATGGCTCGCCTGAAATCACAAAAATAGTGATACCAAAAATACAACGGGACTTTGCATATGGCCGTTGCGACGAGAAAAATAGCAAGAAGCGTTTGCGTTTTCTGGATGCATTGTTTGATGCTGTTAACGGAAGTCCTATCACGCTTGATTTCATTTATGGCGACATTCGGGATGGAGTGTTGACTCCACTTGACGGACAACAACGTCTTACGACATTGTTTTTGCTGTACTGGTTTGCGTCAAAGAAAGAAAATGTGCCAACCGGAGAATGTGATTTCCTGAAGAAGTTCAGCTATGAGACAAGACCGGCGGCGCGTTATTTCTGTGAGAAAATTGTGAATGAAGATTTTAATCCCAATATCACATCTTCGCTGTCCCTGCAAATCAAAGACAAAAATTGGTTCCACCTTGAGTGGCAACATGATGCAACAGTCGCATCTATGCTTGTTATGCTTGATGCAATATGGGAAAAATTTTCTTCGGTGGAAGACCTGTTCGGAAAACTTGCAAATATTTCCTTTTATTTCCTGCCGATAGAGAATATGGGGCTTACTGATGAACTTTACATTAAGATGAATTCGCGAGGTAAGCCATTGACAAGGTTTGAACATTTCAAAGCAGAGCTTGAAAAGTTACTGGCGGTTGTTGCCCCAGAAGCAGCTAAACGTATAGGGACAAAGATTGACAGAGAATGGACTGATTTAATCTGGCAATATCGCGACAGCCATACTGGGGACGAGAATAGCGATAATACCACAGACGATGAATTTCTTCGCTATTTCGTTTTTATCTGTAATGTTATTTGTTACGAGAGTAATGGAAGTCCCCGCGCCGACGACGATGAGTTTGCTCTGTTACGCAAGTATTTCACTGTTTCTGAAAATGAAGATGAGGCAGGGATAGGTAGAGAAGATGTTCTCAAAAACATTCAGACACTCGAAAACTACTTTGACTGCTGGCTGGTTGAAAAGAAAAGTATTGATATTAAATCTTTCTTTGAATCATTCTCTTCTGATGTATATACCGAAGGAAAGATAAAGACTGCATTCCCAATTAATCTTTTTGAAGATTGTCTGCGGAATTCTGGAGAAGTTGACTCGCAAAAGCGACGCAAGTTCACATTAGGTCAAATAATTATGTTGTATGCTTTTGCCGCTTACAGACAAAATTTCACTAAAATAGAAGAATCCGCCTTTCGCCGTCGATTGAGAATTGTCAATAACCTTTTAAAGAATTCAAGTGACGAAATCAGCGACAGTGAAGATCGTGTCGGAGGTAACCGAATGCCAGCTATTTTGGCTCAAGTTCATAGTGTTATTGTAAATGGGGTGTTTCTTGATGCGAAAGTTTGCGGGATCAATTTCAGTGCAGTACAGATAGAGGAAGAGAAGTTAAAACTCAAATGGACAAATGAAAATCCCACATTAAAAGAAAGTCTTTTTGAACTTGAAGATCATGAGCTTTTATATGGACAGATATCAATAGTCGATTTGGAGCATCCAGAATATTTTTCACGATTCGGTTCGCTTTTCAAATGTAATTGGGATCTTGTTGATTGCGCATTGCTTTCAATTGGTGATTACAAACAAAAAGATCGCAATGGGCGACGTTATCAACTCGGATCATCAATGAGGGAAGGTTTTGCGTGGAAAACGCTTTTTCACAAAAGTGCGCTTAATGGTTTTGAGTCAACAAAAAATATTCTGGCGGACCTCTTGTCACGATGCAGTTATTTTACTGACGATAAACTACGAGAGATTATAAATGCTTTTATACAAAACTGTGAGGATTGTCAGAACTATCCGTGGAGATATTACTATGTGAAATATGATAATTTCCGTCCTTCCCGATATGGAAGATATTGGTGGGAAGATTTTAATGAGCGGCCATATGAATTTTTAGTGTTACATCAAAAACAAAAAGCATCTGAAAATTCTTACAATCCGTTTTTGATGCACGTAGGAACAGTCAACCGTGAGAGTTGTGGTACAAATATTATTCTTGATGACAATTGGCTTTTGGAAATACGAAACTCGTCATATGTTATTAGGGAATTGAATGTAGAGAAGCCACAAGTTAAGGAATGTTCAATACATCAAAAAGAAGGACTCGATAGCGAAAATCGCGTGGAAAAACTTATTAAGATGTACCCAAATATAAAGGACGGAACACACGGGGATTTTGTACTTTTATGTGATTCACGGGAGCCTCTTTTGGCGTTGATGTAAAGGCTCTATGGGAGTCGGATAGCATACTGCGAAGATGGATTTAGAGGACAAAACGGGCCTGACGATAACTGACGAGATTCCCACTGGGTACATCCAGTGGTATACCCCAGTGAAGCAGTCTCAATATTTTGTCTTTCTGTTCAAGACCAGCAGTTACAGCGGGGCGATGAACTGAAGGCCCGGTTTCTTGGATGCTTCTGGACGAAATGCTCTCCGGCAAACTGGCTCCCAATATGAAACAATACCTTGCCGTTTTCCAGAACGAGGATATTACGCAGGCGTATGGGATTTCCGGAAAGGGGCTGAATATTGTTACTGATAAAAACAAGTTAGTGCCATGAACCTCCTCTGCCTTTCCGACCTTCACCTTCGCTCCGAAGCGGTCGTTGACGCGATCAACCGGAAGGTGCTGTCTCCGTTTCTGACGGGTATAGCGGCGCACGTGTGCGAAGTTTCGCCAGACGCCATTGTGGTGTCGGGGGACACCGTTTGCCCGGCCCAGGTACGCCTGCTTTCGACCTTATTGCGGAGCGTGATCCCCGGCGACCTGCCGATCGTGGTCACGCTGGGCAATCACGAGTTCTGGGGCCGGACGTTTGAGGATACTTTGGAAAAACTGAAAGCGCAGACCCTTGCCGACAAAAATATCTTTTATCTGGACCTTTGTGGCAGCGTGATCCTCGATGGCGTGAACTTTGTCGGCGGAACATTGTTTTTCGACGGTTCCATGCGCATCCGGGATAATCAGCGGATCAACCAGTAGGACGGCTGGCAGGACTGGCGGATCATCGACGTTGAAAGTCGCTACATGGAATTTAACGCCTATTACGTTGACATGATCCGGGCGAGTATGAAACCGTGGATGCCGACTGCGCTTTGCACACATCACGTTCCGCACGTCAGGCTGAACGGTCACGAGCCGGGCCATTACAGCTTTTATACCGGCATGAAGGACCTTGTTCACGATCTGCCATTTGATCCGCTTTATAACAACTATTTGATCTGTGGCCACACCCATCGGCGCGTGATCGGAGAGGTCGTTCCCGGCTTCATGGGAGTCAACGTCGGTAGCGATTATGACGACCTGAAAACCTTTGTGCTGGAGGTATAAATGACGGGCACTGGCAAATCCGATCAATGGTCCACATTATCTCCGGCCGAAAAGAAGCAGGAGTTATTCCGTCGCCAGAAGAATCTGCTCGACACCTTCCTTGCCACCGGAGCGATCTCTCAGGCCCAGCACGACAAAAGCCTCAGCTGTCTGATTGAAAAAATGGGGATAAAGGACTATTAGCAATACCAGCCATACCTATATTGCCATTGATCTGCGTTTAAATTTTCAAACTTCACAGATTTTTCAAAAACTGAAGGTAACACCCGCGCGATTTCCTCCTCAAAAGTCAGTTGCTCATAACCTGAAGGCCGTTGGTTCGATTCCAGCCCCCGCTACCAAAAAGATTACGCCGGGTTCAGTAAATGGATCCGGCTTTTTTATTTTCAATAAAAGCCTGATGCCATTTACTTTACCGCCACCTTATGTCAGCGATGCTTTCATAAGTGTCGATTGCGTTCGCTTTGCTCACGCATCCGGCTTCGCCTCCTCCAGCCCCCGCTGCCAATTGAATTTCGGGGCTGTTGCAAAACTTAAAAAAGTTTGCGATGCCCTTAATTTTT
>JAFVUZ010000159.1 GCA_017502435.1 Lentisphaeria bacterium | reverse complement strand
TCTGCGTTCCAGTTGTCTTCTGAACCGGATTTAAACCACAGCGTGATTTCTCCACCGGCAAGCTGTTCAACCGTATCTTCACCCCAGTTTTCACCGAAGCAGAATATGTCATCTCCTCCTCCGCCATGCAGACTGTCATTTCCGCTGCCGCCGACGATCACATCGTTATTGGCTCCGCCGACAATACGGTCGTTTCCGGTATCACCGAACAAGGTGTTATTGCCATTGTTTGACCAGATTGTATCATTGCCGAGTCCACCGTAAATCTTAACACCGTCACCAACATATTCAAAACGCTGGCTTGTCATATCCACAATGTCATCTCCAACCCCGGCACGAATTTCGTCGATTTGAGCAATACGTGCTTGCTGTTCGGCAACTGTTCCCGGCAGAGCGGTGTAAATATCATCCACGAACAACGCATCTCCATTGGTATCATCGGTCATAACCAGAATATTGGCATCACTTGAACCTTCAAAAATATCAGCAAGTTTATTTTTGCCGGTAAGTATAATGTGTTCACTGGTTCCACTCCAACTGTTGAGAATGCCCAAATGCTGTGCAACATAGTTGTGATCCCAAGTGCCGGAAGCATTGGCAAAAAATACATCCGTATCTCCGTCATTGTCAGAAACAAATTTATTCGGGGTATAGCGTATATTTTGAACAATCTCAGGTCCAGTTGTCCAATTGTCAGCGTTGTTTTCCTTTATTCGCCATTGCCAAGTTTCAGAAGGTAGACCCCAGGTGTCAATTTGGTTGTTTGATGTATGTAACCTCATTGAACTTGTAAAATTATCAGACGAATATTCGACAATATGATTTGCTCCTATCACAGTTGTATTCCAACTTATTCCGTTTGCGTTTCCAGTTAAATTCCGGTAGGGTGATGGTGTGCCATTTACTACAAGGTTCAATGTTTGTCCGTTTGCAGTATTCTCCTGTGTTAAAATATACTTTACATTTTGGACAGTAATTGATTCTCCAATACAAAGAGTCGTTTCTGTTTGATCAATCAATAATGTGACCTTTGGAGAACTTAAGAAGTCCTTGCTTGTTTCAATCAGAGAGTATGTTCCTTCGACAGAAATATCTTTCGCATCAACAAAAATAGCAATATTAGAATTCCAAGCCGATGTGACAAGTCTGGTATTTTTCAAAGAAGCGCTATTCAGTTTAAAAATAACAGAATTTGTTTCTTGGTAAGTTGAGATATCTCCGTATATACTGGCGTTATCAGCAATGGTAATTACGGAATTACTAGACAAATAAATAGTTCCAATACTTAGGGCATTACCTTCAAAAGTAATATTACTTGCTCCGGTTGCTCTTACTGCATAGAAATTCCCTTTTGCCAAATTCAGCAGCTCTTCTTGATTTACGGTGAAGTTTTCCAATTTGTTAAAAATGTTTTCTGCATTATTGACAGTTGTTGATTTGCCGGCAAATAAAATTCCGCTTACCGTGACATTGATTTCGTGTCCGTATATAGCGTATGAATATTCCTCAGCAGTTGCTGCGATTATTCCAGATATTTCTCCAGTCACAGTGAGTGTCTTTGTGGCTTTTAACCCATAAGAGTACGAATATGATGTTGATAGTGCTGACAAAAATATTTTTCCGCTTATATTTCCGTTAACGATCAAATCATTTCTTGCATTAAATCCAGTGACAGTTACGCCCCTGCGATTTGATTCGTTAACGTCACTGAAATCGAAATGGTTATTGACTATTCCGCCGAAATCACCATGAATAATTAAATCATTACCCGCCGAAATTGCCAATGCAGAATTTCCAGGACCTCCAGGGGGATTTGTTGCTTCAAAAGTAATACTCTCTGCACCAGACGCATCTCCGGTAAAAGATACAGTTAAATTATTGCCGATAATTCCGGCTGCGGTTATACAATTTGAAACATCTGAATATAGAGAAATGTTTGTACCATTGAAATTTACAATACCATCGTGATGTTTCCCGTAACCGTAAGTATCTTCCCAAGAAGCATCATCACCAAAAAGAATCGCAGCATTTCTGATAGAGGAACAATAAAGAGAATTATTTCCTTCAAGATTTACAGTAAATCCACTGTCGAGTACTTGCAGTGCTGCCGGATACTGGGCTGTAATGGATGCACCTTCCTGTAAAGTTACATCCGATTTTACAGATAGAGTACTTCCTAACTGTTGAGATACTTGGTAAGTATAACTGATTTGTTGAGTTTTTTTGGAAGTCCAACCTGACTTATTGCCTGCTCCGTCAACAGAACGCAAACGCCAGTACCATGTACCGCTTGGCAAAGCGACTTCCACATTGTCGTTGAACGAAAAAACGGATTTTGCATCGGAAAAATCAGATTTTGTGCTGTATTCCAGTTCATATCTTACTCCTGAAAAGTCAGTTGTACCTTTCCATGAACAAATCAGTTTATTGTTCTTTACCGTAGACTTTACATCAATTGGGGTGGACGGTGCAGTTATATCATGGCCTGAAACAGAAACGATCATTTTTGTGTCCTGCTGCGATATCGTAACTTGCTTGCCATTCTGTAAAGTAATCATTTCATTCAATTTGTAATTGATGGATTCTGAAGCTGCAGAAACAGTAAACTTAGCAGTATTGGTATTATCAAGATTTCCATCAATCAAGACATAATCACCCCAGGCATTTGTGACATCCACCGTTATATTGGAATTCGCTGCAATTCCACCGGTACTGAAACTTAAAAATGCTGAATCATCGGGATTATTAAGAATAAATTTGTAATCACTAACCCCGGAAACAGTGTTTGCAGAAGCATCCTCAACTTTACCTGCTATTGTCAGATTCCCTTTCAAATAACCATTGGGCCAGCAATAAACAACAGCTCCCGTGTCAATAAATGTATCAGATGATATCGCATTGTCACGCAAACTCATAGAAGCATTATTTCCCAGAGAAACATTCAGAGCGGTGCCGCCACTGGATACGTTCAGCCAACCTCCGTTTACCGTTGCTGATTTTACTACAGCTCTGCTAATGGTCATGGTGCCGCCAGAAGAAATAACAGCATCTTCAATAGTGGCACTCTCTGCAGCATACATAGAACCGCTTATATCTGCATCTTTCATAATCGCACCAGAAATAAGATAGGCATATCCTCCCTTGTGTATGGTCACTCCGGAAAGCATTGTGCCGGAACTGATACCTGAAATATATCCTGACACAATTGTATTTTGGGCAGTGCCGTTGTACACACGCATTGTTCCGTCGCTTTCAATGGTCGTATTGTTTGCTGTACCTCCGGAATACACTGTTTGCACGCCACCGGAAAGAATATGAGTATCAGATGCAATTCCCCCGGAAGACACTGTTTGCTCGCCACCGGAAAGAATATGAGTATCAGATGCAATTCCCCCGGAAGAAACATTTATTTCTCCACGATAAGAAACTGTTGCTCTGTTTATGTAGCTATTTTTTTCTATATAGGCATAACCATATTCCTGGATTTGTGCATCATTTATAACGCCCCCGCTTATGGCGTAAATATAAGCTCCATAATACCAATACCATCCATCAGCACCGGAACTGGTCAATTCGCCCATAACGATTGGTGTATTTGCTATACCCCCCGTGACATACAGTTGTCCTCCGTTAGTAACAAATGCGTTATTTATACTGCTTCCACTGCCGACAGTTTTTGAGTCGGAAACGATACTGGTTCCCGGGGCTAGAACTTGAACATTTTTCTCTATTGTATTATTGGAGGCTGTTGTTTCTTGAATGTTGTTCAAATCATCAACTTCAATTTTTACAGTATGTTTTCCTGTTTCTGCCTTGCCCAAATAAACATCATTGAATTCCTGCACACCATTTGCAGCCATATTGGTAATGGAAAAAGTTTTAACTTTGCTGTCATTTACATACAAAGCAATCGAAAACGAACCGCAAATATAATCACTGTCATTACAAACGCTGAAATTGGCATAGAGATCATCTCCGGAGAAATAATATTCTGCAGATGTTTTTGCATTTTTTTCAGTTGCCAATATCAAAGATTCTTCAGTGCCGGAAGACGGAACGATTTTTAAATCTGTCACATATTCAGAGGTATTGAACCCAATTACTGTTACTGATTGTAATGCACGATTTTTGCCGGAATAAAAATAGCTTTTCCCCCATTCCATACGTTGATCGGCGGTATAATCATCATCGAAAATGATTTCTCTGGTTTTTGCATTATAACCGTAACCAACCATGGAGTGCCCTTCTATGCTGATCAGAACAGCTCTTCCGGCATCAATTTCTGCCATGTAGTCTTCAAAAGTAAAACTGCCACCGTTATTGTCCGTAGCATAAGTTCCGGTTATTTCGTAATCCAAAGAATACCCGCGGGATTGAGCATAGAGCTCCAAGCCATAAAGCAGAGTTGTATATTTATAGTCGATTGTTCGGGTATAGCCATCACCGGAAAAAGTTCTTGTGGAGGTACTGTTTGCAATATTTTCCAAGGTGTTATAGGTCAAACTTGTCGAAAGATTTTCCTGACCGCGCCAATATTGTCCCGTACCAATATAATCAGACAGGCAATCCCAGACACTGGTGTTCAGTGTCGTTCCGCTGTTGACAAATGAATAAGCAAGTTCCTCTTCCGGGGTTGTTTCTTTATAATTTGTGCCACATCCGACTGCCGTAATAGTATCAATATCTTCTCTTGAGTAGAACCGATAGACATAATCTTCTGTCGCAATAAAATTGCCCAGAACTGTATCAAAGGCATTCATATTATACATATCGCCATCGGTTCCCCGGGATTTGACGGCAATATCTCCTTCAATCAAGTTGGAAAGATCCGTTCCGTCACTGTATCCGTAAAGATCATAATATCCCAGTATCATTGCCAGCGCTGTCGGCGTACATCCATACATATACTCTGCCTGCGGCATGACATTGGGCAGAAGTACATCGGCCCCATAGTATTCAAGCTCATTTTCGCCGTTAAAAGAGAGCCATTTTTCCGTATGGTACTGATAATTATCGTTATAATCTTTTGTCACAACGCCGACATAGTAATCTCCCGAAAGATATTCTTCCGGAATGTTGAATTTATAGATATTTTCTATTGATTTTCCCGCTTCAAGCGAATCCACCCAAAAACCGGCAAGCATATAGTCATCATTGCCGTATATCTTATCGGATGATAGCATGATGCAGACATACATTCCGGAAATATCTGTGCCGGAATTATTTTTCAGTTCATACGACAATATATAATCGCGGTTATCATTTTTATAGCGATTGAGGTAAAGTTCATTCTTTACAACACTTACATCAAGCTGATCCGGACCAACCTGAAAAGTTTGTGTTTCTGAATATTCGGAGTAATTACCATACTTATCGCACGCACTGACCCGAAAGTAATAAACTTCATCGGGCAGATAATCAATAGTAAAGCTGTTTCCCTCTGTCACTTCTCTGTTTGCATACGAAAAATCTGCATTTAAACTGTATTCGACAATGTAACAGCTTATGCCGTTGGCATCACTGGAAGGTGTCCACTGCAAGGTCACCTGTGATGCTGATTCTGATTTAACAGACAAAGTTGGAGTTGTCGGACGTATTCCGTCAACAGGAGCATCATAGCTTATATTCAAATAAAGTTTGTCATTGGAAATCGTAAACGTGTAATTTCCCAAACCAGCTTCCAGAGTTTCGTTGAGTTTTACGGAACCGAGTTCCCCATAAGGTACATAATGTCCGACCATATCTTCATTGATAAATGCATCAACAGCGTGAACAGAAAGTTCCTTCAAATAAGCCGAAACATTTTCAGCGATCAGATATTTTCCGGCTGTCTGATAGGTCGCAACTTGGACCGTTACGGCAATATCTCCAAGATTGGAAAATCCGTCAATGAGTACAGAATCATTTACCGTTCTGCCGGAAATATCTAATTCTAAAGAGGCATTGTTGCTTTGGATTGGAGTTTCAAAAATAACTTTCCCGCTGACAGAAAGAGTTCCTTCCAGCGTAGCCCCTGCTTCAAACACCAACACACTGTCCTCGGATACCCAGCTGTTGGAAATAGTTGCTCCATCTAAAATTCCAACTCTTGAACCTTCCCGAATCCAGACATCATCCAGTGAAGCATTATTTTTGAAGGCAACATTCAAATCGGTAATATATAAATGGGCATATTCTTTATCCGAAAAAGTAGTATAATAAGAATCATAGTCGAGCATAACATTATCAGCCGCCAGATTATTTTCTGAATAAGACGCATTAGTGCTGATGGTTAACTCTGATTTACTGGGAAAGATATTATTGAACTCACTCTCGTCAAGTTGTTTAACTACTTCTTTCTTAATGATCCATACGGAATTAAAAGTTGAACCGTTAATTATAACTGCTTTGCCATCAGCAGTGTAGTTAAATTCATAGTCATACCAACTATAACGACCTGTACTAGTATCGAACGCAGTAACTCCATTGTCCGATACTGCTTTTACAACAATAAAATGCCCAACATTTTTTTCGTTGTTTCCATGCAGTACGACATAGTTTTCGTTCAACAAATCCTCCAGCCACTTCCCACCTGGAGGTGTGATGTTTTTCACTGCATCGTTACTGAAAGCCCGGCGCAACGTTTTAGTAAGAGAACCTGAATACGTCTCAGCGTCAGGATTCATATTCACCGCCAAACGATTATGAAAATCTGGTTTATTGTAATCAAGGCCAACCATAGCCAAAAAACAATAACTCCAACATTGAGGAGGAAAATCTGAAAATTCAAAATTGCTTGTTATCTTCTTGTCACCACAACTAACTTCTAAAGACAGTTCTTCCCCTATCGAATTTCCATTGATTTTAAATATGTTGTTAAAAGTAAGCGTAAACAGTTTATTTTCCAGCGATACTTCTATCCCAGACGGAGCATGTAAATAAGTAGAAAAGCCATTGATTGCCTCAATTGTAAAAACCTTGCTCAGTGAAGTATTATTATATTTTAATGTAATAGTGATGTTATATTTTGTCCATTCTTCAGGACAATTTTCCAACGACAGTGTCAATTGTGGCGATGCCAAGAAATTTGAAACTTTTATTTCTTTTGTTGGCACTTTCATTGAGCAAGAAATAAGTTCAATACCCCCTCTATTTTCAGCCTTCTGAGTTTCTTTGACTTCTGCTTCAGCAGCAGGTTTAAATGTGCCAATTTGTTCCTTCTCCTGCACTGTATCAACAGTAATTGCGTAGGTCGGAATATAATCTCCGGTAACAGTAATTTTCCCGCTTACGGTATTCCAACCTTCTGCAAATTCGACACCGAAGGTTCCTGAGTCCTTGCCATTGTAATGTGCAAGATTCTGGTGATAATTTTGGGATTCATTGTCAACCCAGATGTTCAGAGATTCTACGTAAATAGAATCTTTGACCAATTGCAGCTGTTTTTGTTTTTCTTCTTCGCTCCATGGGCATTGATCTCCCCAGTAGTCAATAGAAACACTGGTTGTATAATTCCACTCACCTGCATAGCAGATATTGGTAAAGACATCATCATTTGCCCCGATATTCAGCGTCAGATTCAAATCGACAGTCAGGTTTACTGTTGCCATAATGGTTTGATTTGTTCCTTTGTCGAAAAAACTGACAACAGAACTGAAATTTTTTGATATAATGGAATATTCATAAGCTGAAGATTCGCTCATCAGTGCATCCGCAGAAACTGCAATATCCTCAACGTTCAATATTCCCCCATTGTAAGAAGTCAATTCCCCGTCAAAATCCAAGTTCACATACTGCACTGCGATCTGCGGAATATATTGCACTCCACCATTTGCTATAATTTGCTGATCCATAGAAACCTCCGATATTGAAAAATATATTACTTTAATAAATGTATCACGCAAAATAAAAATTGCAAATGAATAAAAGCTGGAGGTTTGAAAAATTCAGCAAAAGAGATTTTTTGAGGTAAGAGAAGGTCGCGGAATTGTTTTATGGTTCGGGCGGAGATAATAGCAGACAGAACCCAAGTGCTATAAAAAATCTCTGCTTATGCTCAAACGCATAGTACTTTTGGTTCTGTTTAAGGTGCAGATGCCTTAAAAAAGACTTGAGCCGAAATCTTGTCATACAGGAGAGGGCAAAAATTCTTTTCCCCTCAAAAACAGTGCTTGACTGCATTTTCTTAATATATCATGCCAAGACGGAAAAGCAATCGAAAATCAATAAATTTGGCAACTCCATTCCGAAAGTGTCAAATTGGCACTTTGAAATGGCACTTAAAGCCCCGAAACGGCTTTCAGGCAGATAAATATAATACAAGATTCCGTCTTTGTATTGAAAAAAGAAGACTCTGTACTGAATTATCCGTCATTATTCAGTACAGAGAAAAAGAGTCTATTGCTTTGTGCCGTTGAAGTTGAAACTGTATTCATTGGCAGTGCTTTGAAATTCTATCTCACTCAAAGAGTTTTTCCAGCTTGCAGTCATTTTGGGCGCAGCTTTTATGCTTTTGAGTCTGATATTTTTGAAAGTCATTGTTACACCGCCTAATTTCAGGGAGTTTTCCGAAATTTTTTCAACTTTGCATGGGGTTAAAAATTTTACTGTTGCGGCAGCTGGTTTTGCAAGTTTAAACTTATCTGAAAGAGAGACTTCATTTTCGGTAAAATCTATTCTGCGGGTGAATTTTTCAACTTTTGCATCTGCGGGATAGGCTTTGTCAAGGTTCAAAATCAGTTTTTCTCTGTCGGCATGTTCAAAAAATGCAGTATATTTTTTACCTGCAAGTTGTTCAATGCCGCCGAAAACAGGCGCATTGTGACCTGAACCTCTGGTGTACCACAAAGTATAGCGTTCAGAGGAAAAATTTATTCTTGCATAATGATCATTGCCTGCATCAATAATGATTGGGTTGCCTTTGAAAAAAAGTGTTACATTTCCGAGGTCATTATGATTATGTTCTTCGCCGTTGGTTCCTCCTTTTAACGCTGCGGAAAATCCGTTTGAACGGATAATTGCCAGACGGTTTTTGAAGTAGGAAAAAGGCGCACCTGCGGAAACTTTTTCAGGAAGTTCAGGCAGTTCAAAAAGAAGTTTATAACCGGTATTCAAATGGTCGCCGCAGTGACCGAGTGCAGCAGTCGCATTAACTCCGAGTTCCTTCATAATGTCAGATTTCAAAATCTCTCCGCAGGGCAGAACATCGCCGAATTCAGGCAGAAAAAACGGAGATGCATCTCCGAAATTTACCTGATGATTTTTGCCGATACGCAAGTGGGCAATAAATTCAAAAATCGCACGGATTCTCGGCATGGCAAAAATTTTATCCATACTGCCGGGACGGATTTTGTGCATCAAATTGAGAACTCCGAAAAGTTTCAAGCCCGCCTTGCTGTAATAACTCGGTCCTTCATCACAATAACCGTCATCACTGTACATTGAAGCATAATTTGCATTGATACGCAGAATTTCACGGATAATGCGGCTTAAATGGGCATCATCTTTTTCAAGTAATATGGCAGTTATAAGCACATTGTATGAACACCACGGTGTCCAGTTGACCGGATTTGAGGTAATGTACCAGCCGTTTGTTTCGCTTGTTTCCGGATCATAAAAAGTATTGTAAACGACTCTCTGCAATGCCATTTTGCGGATTTTTTCTGAAAAACCTTCGATTTCTTTGTCCAATTCGTCTCCGAGGATGTGACAGAGTATTGCCATAACTGCACCTGTTTCTGCGGCAAATAAATCGACAGGTTCACGGTTCATATATGTATTTTTTACCCAATGCGAATGGGCGGGAATACACCATGTGAATTCTTCTGTTATTGCCAGTGCATGATCGAGAAGACGCGGCATATATTTTTCTTTATCTCCGGTCAGGCAGAGAGCCAGTGCGAGATACCCCATATCGGCACGGCGTTTATAATATAAATTCTGATAACCGACACGGTCGCCATCTGTAGAATAGCGTCGGAATTCGGAAAAGAGAAGCTGGGGGATTTTGCCTGCTTCTATTTCATCTGCTTTTTTTATTATCATATCGGCATATTTGCTTTTTCGGGCATTTTTCCAAACCTTGCGGTCGGAAAATTTATGATAAATATTGCGATTGAAATCGCCGGAAGCAATTTTTTCAAAAAATTCAGAGGGGATTTTCTCTGCGAAATAATTATCGCCTTTATGTTCCACACGATATATTTTTTCCGCCGTAAAGTTCTGTCCCCAAAGTGTCAGTCCCCAAATACATGCAAATAATACAGCAAATTTTTTCATTTGTCAAATACCTCCAATCCGAGAACGATATCTTTGTTGAGGATTTTTACATTTTTAAGTTTTGAACAGCCTTTGAATGCACGATAAGCGATGTATTTCACACTTGCAGGAATGACGATGTCTTCAAGTTCAGTACAGTTGGCAAAGGCATAGTCATCAATAACTGTTACTGTTGCCGGAATGGTTATACTTTTCAAACTTCTGCAATTTTCAAAAGCGGAACAGCCGATTTTCTCCAAAGATGACGGCAAAACCACCTCTTCAAGTGAATAACAATCAAGGAAAGTGAATTTTCCGGTATCTTTCAAAGTATCGGAGAATTTTACTTTGCGTAATTTGCGGCTGCCGCAGAAAACGTAATCTCCGATATTTTCAATACTGTTGGGCATAATTACGGTTTCAAGTTTAGGGAATGCACGGAAAACTTCTTTGTTGATTGATTTCACGCCATCGGGAATAATCAAATTATTGGGAAACGGTTTTTTGGGACGCATGAGCATAGTTTGAGTATCATCAAGCCGCAAGCCGAGTGCTTCAACTTCTGCGATATAACTGTTATTCATCTGACACCCTGCACATAACAAAATTGCAGTAAATATAAAAAATTTTTTCATAACAATCAAAAAATCCTTTACTTGATCTCGACCAGACGGGCATTGCGGACTTCGACTGCACCTTTGCCGTTGATAATGAGAATCATATTGGCATAACGGGTACCACGCCAGAAAGCATTTCCTGCATAATTTGCAGAAATTCCGTTGAGAGTGACGGAATATTTGCTCCATTCGCCGTTGGTACCGACTTTGCGGGCGTAAAGATAACCGCCTGCACCGTGAACGCGTACTTTTGAGCCGACTTTGATATCTTTGGGAAGTTTATTGACGGTAATTACATTACCTTCAACAGCTTTGATTGAAGCGGTTTTGAAGTTGGGCATATCAACAAATCCCGGAAGAGCGTCAAAGGCAAGAAAGTTTCCTTTGGCAGCTCGTGGAACTGCTTTGGCAAAAGTAATTTTATTACCGTCAACAGCAGTGATGGTTGAAAGAACGGGACTCAACGCACGGACGGACGGAGTTGTGATTGTCTGCCAGCCGGGTTCAGTCAGCATACGGACACCGATATAAGAGGCAGGTTTACCTTCAACGTTGCGGATTTCAGCGTCCAGACGGTATTTCTTTTTGGGATTGATTTCGAGCATTTCTGAATCGTTGTGGATTCCTCTGCCGAATTGAACAGGTTTGACCCATGCGCCGTTTTCGGGTTCAGTGACAATAACGCGATCCATATACATATAGTTTTCGCCGTTGATTTTGTCAAAACGCATGGAGGCATAAATCGAAACACGTTTGTCACCGAATGGTCCCATCGGTATTTGCATATTCCAGCCTTTGGTGAAATACAAATAGCCGTGGTCAGTGATTTTGCCGGTACCGACGTAATAGAAACGGTAATCTTTGCCGATGGGAGTTATTGCTGCACCGGGGTGGTCGCCGATTTTCTTGTAGCCGTAAAATGCGACCGGCATCGGGAAAGGATTTTTGCCCATTTTGATACGCAAAGCGACATTCATGGATGACTTCGGGTCTTCAACAATATCAAGCGTACCGTCTTTCAAACGGCGGCAGTCGGTGGGGAAGAATTCATCAATGATCTTCTTGTCGGTCTTTGCCGGGGTATATTTGGCATATTTAAGATAAGTTTTGTAGTTGTTCAAACCATTACGGATCGGGGGAACTGTACGTTTGCCGTAATAACTGTTTTCGGGCCAGTTTTTAAATCCGGCAAACTGCATGTATTCTTCAAGGGTGCTGTCATATTTGGCACGGATTTTGTCGAGGTCAACTCCGATACCGCTGTAAGCAATCGGACGGATGTAACCTGCCAGACGGTCAAGGCTCATGCGGGCGAAACGGACACGGCGGCTCATAACTTCATCACCGGCAACGGCAGTTTCGGCTTTGTCGCAGAGTTCAAGGAAGCGTTTCATGTCAGCGGGACGGATGAAAGTAAATGCTGTAGGTCCGCAATCATAAACTGCATGGGAAACACGCTGTTTCAAGGCGGCTTCATTAAGTCCCTTGCGGTATTTAATGAGATACGGAGCGGCTTTGCCATAGTAGCCGTTCATAAATTCAAGGATGAGTTTATTGCCGTCAAGGTTGGGATTTTCGAGCAGTTTTGCCTCCATCCATGTTTTGAGAGAATGAAAATCATAATAAGTATTTTCATGTTCCCAGAAAAAGTGCTTGAAATTATTGTCAGCATAAACTTTCATAGTTTCAGCCAGACCGTATTCACTTGCAAGCGGCAGACCGTAAGCGCCGAAATAGGTAATACCGTAGTCCCAGACCGAGAGAGTTGCTCCGGTTTTGCTCCATTTTTTGATCAAATTCATGTAGAATGAAGCATCGGGATGATTCAAACCGAAAGCGTTGTTGCTTCTGGTATCGCAAAGACGGATGATGATTCCGGGGGCGGGTTTGACATTGACGGGCGGTTCTTCGGTGAAGTAATAAGCCAGAGTTTCCAGACAGATATCAGGACGGATTTTGCGGATTTCACGCTGAAGGCGGTTCAAAAAGTCAATATACATACCTGACGGACGTTCATTTTTGAGGAAGGCATTGCAATTTGCACACTGACAGAGAACCCAGTTGTCATTTTTGGAAATGTTGTAACGGTAAGGCGGTTTGACGCCGTGTTTTTTAGCAAGTTCTTCATCTTTTTTGACAAATCTTTTCAAACTTGCAAGGAAGATTTTAAAGACTTCCGGATTGGTCAGACAGGGCTGTGCATTGGTGCGTTTGCCATTGTGCAAAGCAAAATATTCGGGATGTTTTTTGAAATAAGTCGGGGGCCACATGTAACTGCGGAAAGTATGAACAAATCCCGGCTGACCGTAATCATCGCCGCCGCCGTATTCCTTCGGGATACGGAAACTGCTGTGAACACGATTGAGACGGTTACGCAAATGATTGGTTATGGAAGTTTTGGGCGGCGGAAAACCGACGTAAATTTCACGCATCAAAAAATGCGGCTTGCCGGATTCATTGAGAGCGTCAAAATGACGGTCAGCGGCGGCAGGAACATATTCTTCAAAAGCGTTCCACCAGCGGACACCAATATTTTTTTCCAGAAAATTCCAGACACCGTACAAAATGCCGCGTTCACCGCCGCCTGCAATCACAACGTTGTTGTCAAAAGATTTGACGAGCCACGCCTCATTTGCCATTTTGGATTGGTCAATGCCGTTTTTGCGGGCAAATTCAGTATCACCGATATGAAAAACCGCCTCTTTTGCACCGCTGAAAAATCCTTTTTTGCCGACAGTCAGAGATTTTGTACTTTTTTCGAGGTACGTTTTAAGTTCCTGTGCGGCAGTTTTTTCAGTAATTGCCGCATTTTGGGACAATTTCACCTCCCATGCCGAGAGAGCAAGAGAGCATACAGCGGCAGTCACGCCAAGCATAAATTTAGAGTTCATAATCATTTCCTTTGCTTATAAAAATAAATTACCATGTATATTTTGACCAGATGTCATCTTTAAATGCTTCTGCCTGTTTCAAAGTATCTGCATTACCTGCTATTTTGACGCAAATCATGCGATTATCATGGCGAAAAGACGGACGGATATCAACATAATAACTTGCATGGTAAGCAACATTGCTGTATTTAGGACCGTCAGCAAAAAGAATAACAAGTGACGGGTGACGGACTTTCTCCATTTTCCAGAAAGCACCCTGTTTGCCGGTGTTTGTGGAGTATGTGTTATTGCCAACAGTTGCGGCAAATTTATTCATCCCGACAATATCGGGACCGCCTCCGAGAACCTGTTGGTCAGTGAGATATTTTCCTCCGACCAATACCCATGCCCAGTTGACTGTATTTGCGGCAGTTGAAGTAACCTTGACAGGATTGCCGAGCCAAAGACCGCCGTCGCTGGGACTGCTCCACGGACCGGCAAAAGTTGCGGGCGGACAGAAACTTTCATTATCCATGCTGTACAGGTACATTCCCTTGTACATATTGTTCTGGTTGCTCATGCAGCGTGCCATTTTGCCGCGTTCACGCGCTTTGCCGAGAGCAGGGAGCAGCATACCGGCGAGAATGGCAATGATAGCGATTACGACCAACAATTCGATGAGTGTGAATGTTTTTTTCATATTCTGTCCTTTCATTTTGAAGTGAATATATTTCACTGTGTTAAACTGTGTATAAACACTATATCATTATTGCAAAACAGTTCCAAAACAATTAAATATAGCACCAATAAAATAATAATGCAAGCATAAAAAACAAAAAAATCCGCATTTTTTAACTGTCAATTAACAGTTGAGTTCAAAAATGCGGATGTTGAATATTTTTACTACACAGTTGAAAGTCAACTTTTCAACATTTACTCTCAAGTTTGAGCGTTAAAATCTCGTACGGAGCAAGTGTAATTTCAGCCCTGCCGCCGTCAAGTTTTATTTCAGCACCGTTCTCCCATTCAATCAAATTGGTACGGGAAACACGGCGGACAGATTTGCCGAAAATAAGTTCCGCTTTGGAATGTCTGCCCTTAAATTCAACCAGACGGACAATGCGGGCGTCGCTTTTTTCCGCCTTTTTGACGATTTCAAGCGAAACTCCGTCAGACTCAATGCGGCAGGGGAAATCAAAGTTTGCAGGAGCGGCAAAACCTTCTGCCATATAAGGTCTGCGGTTGAGAATCGCCGCCTCCTGACAAACAGAACTGTCCGCAATATCCCCCTGATGCGGATACAAACTGTAAACAAAATCATGCCCGCCGAGATCCGCTTCATAATCCGGATGTTTCGGGGCCCGGAGCAATGTCATACTGATATTTCCATCTTTGACACGGTAGCCGTATTTGCAGTCGTTCAAAAGTGCCAACCCGTAATCACGGCAGGACAAATCTGCATAACGCTGACCGCAAACTTCAAACTGTGCCTCATCCCATGAAGTATTGTTGTGCGTTGTGCGTTCAATCTGTCCGTACTGAATGTCAAAAAATGCTCTGCCGCGTATGACCGTCGGAAATTCTGTCCGCAAAAGAATATGATCTTCATGCCAGTCAACATGCGTTGCAAAATCCAATCGGGCACTGTCCGGACGCAGAATAACTTTCTGGGACATGACAGATTTTTCGCTTTTGAATACAAAATTCAATTCAGAACTCACCTCATCCGTATTGCCGCCGAGCCATTCGCCACGCATGACACCGATTTGGTTGCGTTTGTAATAGATATCCATTTCCCATGCGTCATAAACCGGCGGCAAATCTTTGTAAAATGCCATAATATTTCCCGGTTTGGCCAGAAGTTCGCGTTTGCCAACTTTATCATAAACAGAAATCAATGAACCGTCAACTGCAAATTCGTAACGGACAAAATCATTTTCCAGTACCGGTTCAGATAATGTTTTACGTTCAAAACTCTTTTTATCGCCTTTTTTTATGACATAAAATGAATTTGCAGGAACATTGACACGAACAGATTTTCCGTTGACCGCTTCAGCCCCTGCTACATCATGGCCGCACCATTTTGCCGGAAGTTCAATAATACCGCTCCACGGCACAGAAAGAGTGTTGACTATGGTACAGCAATCCTCTGAAACTTCAAAAAGACGTCCGGCAATATCTGCCATTTCCTTTTGACAGCCGTTCAAAGTTGCCGCATATTCGCTCAATGTACGGTCATAAACCATTTTGATAGACGACCCCGGCAGAATATCATGAAACTGATTGCAGAGCAAATCACGATATGAATCCGCAATAAACTTTGAAGGATAGTCCTTCAAATCTCCGCAGGAGGCAAAAAATTCCAATGCCGCTAAAGTCTGTTCACAATAACGGTTGCCTTTTTTGGTCGCCGCCTGCGTGGTCAATGTGCCGCGGTGCATTTCCAGATAAAGTTCGCCGTCCCAGCAGGGCAGTTCATCTGCGTGTTTTGCCAGACGGTCAAAAAATCCCGCCGCAGTACCGTAGCGTGCTTTCGGACAGCCGTCCCAGTTCCGCATACGTTCATTGCGTTCAAGCCACTCTTCAGAAGGCCCTCCGCCGCCGTCACCGATGCCGACCAGTGACATAAATTCATCAACAAAAGCATTTTCCCTGAATCTGTTTTCCGCCCGCACACGCTGTTCAGGGGTGCAGACTGCATTATAACTGTCCTCCGGCGGAAAATGTGTAAGGACTTCAGTACCGTCAATACCTCTCCAGATAAATGTATTATGCGGAAATTTATTGATTCTGCTCCATGAAATTTTCTGAGTCAGAAAATAATCGCAGCCGCTTTTTTTGATAATTTGCGGCATGGATGCGGAATAACCGAAAACATCAGGTATCCACAAATTGCGTACATCAACTCCGAATTCATCCATGAAGAAATTTTTACCGTAAAGGAACTGCCGCACCATTGATTCACCGGAGATGAGATTGCAGTCTGCTTCGACCCACATTCCGCCCTGAATTTCCCAGCGTCCCTCTCTGACTTTCTCCCGTATGCGTTCATAAAGTGCAGGATAATTTTCTTTGACCATCATATAAAGTTCAGCCTGCGATGCACCGAAAACATAATCATTGTATTTATCCATCAGAGCAAGCTGGGTGGAAAAAGTTCTTGCCGCCTTGCGGATGCTTTCACGCACCGGCCACATCCAGCCGACATCGATATGGGCATGACCGACGCAAGTCACTGTCATGGCACTGCTTGCGGCAGTTTTGGAGAAAACCTCATCTGCCAGATATCTGCGGGCGGCTTGGGCGTTGGCAGGATCGTAATTGTAAATATCGATCGCCTTGTTCAAGCAATAAAGCATACGCATACCGCGTCTGGTTTCGCAAGTTTCAACTTCCATCATGCTTTCCATCACAGTGACGTCAATCATAAGTTTCCATGCTTCGCGATTGAAAACAGCAAGTTCCATCCTCTGCATTGCAGGAGCGAAAGTTCCGTGCTTTTTGGCAGGTTTCAATTCGTGAAAATCCGGGAGCAGAATACCGAAAAGTCCGTTCGCCGCACCTTCCAGCCAGTAATTGAGTTTTTCACCCGCCTTCTTCCGTCCAATAACATAGCGGTCACGGTAAAAATTTGCATCATAAATTGAAAAACCGGTCAAAGCATAAACCGGATTGCCATCTTTATCAAACAGCAGCCCTTCGCCGCCGCTGTGGATCCGCAGACAAAGTTCCTTATCAGCAAAATTTTCCGGCACTTCAGCAGTAAAATTGAACCACGCACTCTGCCATTCATGTCCCCAGACTTCACCCTGTCTGATTTCTTTGTATTCCAAATCCAATCTGTCGGCAAATTTGACCGGCTCATCAGTGCAGGCAAATTCCGCATGCAGAGGCACAGAATCGGGATAAATGTCACGTTTGAGCAAAATCAGAAATTCCCTGTAACGCTCTTTGTACATTTCAATGATATTCGGATGCATTTTATAAACTCCTTTACAATTTATTTCTGAAAATTTTCCGTACTCTTGCGAACAACAAGTTTGGGACGTATTTTGGTCACAAAAGTTTTGTATGGCGGTTCGGAAAAATACAGTGAAATTATTTCATCTATGATCTTTTTCGGAAAAACTTCAATCGAGGTCAATTCAGGATTGAACATTTCCGCCCACGGGGTATTGTAATATCCGACAACGGCAATATCTTCTCCGGGGCTTCTGCCGAGTTCATGAAATCTTTTCATCAATTTGATATAACAGGCATCCGCATGGGCGAAAATTCCGTCAACTTCAGGATTTTGAGCAAGATAATCAAATGCTTCCTCTGCTGAATGACAGATATGCAGATTGATTCCGGCTTCTTCACATTCTGTGATTGCGGTTTGTTCCAGCAAATCGGCATGGAATGAATAAATCTGTTCATTTTCCGGCAGACTTATGACCATGATATTTTTGCATCCTTTGTCAAGCAGATGATGCAGTCCGATGTAATAACCGTGATAATAATCTATTGAAACGGAGGGACAGGGAACTTCAACAAGCTGTGAAATATCATGGAAACAGAAAAGTTTGACTTTGTTGATGTATTTTTTGAGAAAACTCAGTCTTATGCGGCTTGAGCCGTTGAAAAATACGGCATCCAATTTGCCGTTTTCCAGACGGTCATCTATCATTCTGCTCAATTCTGCACTGCGGCGTTCGATATAATCATAATCGATTTGATTGTCGCCCATTTTTATATCTTCCATTATCAAACGGTACTCCGGATGTTCGCTGAAGCGGCTGATAAATTCAGAAACAATGTCCTGATCAATATGACCGTGAAGCGGAGTTATAACCAGAACTTCACGAAATGAAACGGGGTTCTGTGCCACAAAATTTCCTTTGCCGTGCTGTGAGATTATCAGGCCGTCTTTGCGTAAAAGATTCAGTGCCAGACGAATGACTTCGGGTGAAGTTTTAAATTCTGAAGCAAGATTACGCAATGAATCAATCATTTTTCCGGGCTGATATTCGCCGGTTTCGATGCGTTTGCGTATAATATTGGATATTTCACTGTGTATACTCACATTTGTCTCCTTTCTGTCAGTTGTACAAATAATATATCACAAAGTATTGTTATATGCAAATTATTTTTCTGTTTTTTATATGTTTTTTACTCTCAACACACAGTTTTTCAGATGAAGTCTGACTTACGATTTGTCCAGCACCTTCAAAGTCTGGAGCTTTACACTATTTGAACCGTTGTGCCGATTTGAGGCAGGAGTTATTGGGTGAATTATTTCATGCTCTGAGCGGACGAAAGAGAAAACAGAAAACAAGGCTTATTGAAAATCTCTTGTTCCCCTCAAACGCACAGTATTTCAGGTTCTCGCAACAGCATATCTGCCTTTAAAAAAGAGTTGAAACTCAGCCAAAATAAATGCCCAAACCGGAGTATAATTCCAGTTTGAGCATTTCAGTTTTTTAATGTTCGATATTACGCCAACATACCTTTGTTCTTATCCTCAAAGATTTTTTCGGAAGCGGCATCATCAAAACATCCTGAGGGCAGGGCGGTATTGTTTCCGAATTTGAGCGTGACAGAATTTACACCGCTGACGGTTACACTGTTTTCTCCATCGGTGTAAGTAAGCGTATCTGCATTCCAGTTGCTCATTTCACCTGATTCAAACCAGAGAGTTATTTCTCCACCATCAAGCTGCTCAATGGTATCATTGCCCCAGTTGTTGCCGAAAGTGAAGATGTCATCTCCACCGCCACCGTGCATACGGTCATTGCCGATTCCACCGACGATCACATCATTGTTTGCTCCACCGACCAAGCGGTCATTTCCTGCATCGCCAAAGAGGGCGTTATTACCGTTATTCGTCCAAATAGTATCGTTGCCGAGACCACCATAGATATTCACGCCATCGCCAATATAAGCAAATCGCTGACTGGTCATATCGACAATATCATTACCATTTCCGGCACGAATTTCGTCAATTTGAGCAATACGCGCCTGCTGTTCGTTAATGGTTCCCGGCAAAGCTGTGTAAATATCATCCACGAACAACGCATCCCCATTGGTATCATCGGTCATAACCAAGATATTGGCATCACTTGAACCTTCAAAAATATCAGCAAGTTTATTTTTTCCGTAGAGAGTTACTTGTTCGTTTGTACCGTCCCAACCATTCAGAATACCTGTGTGTTGTGCAGCATAGCCAGAACCCCATTTGCCGGAAGCATTGGCAAAGAATACATCCATATTGCCGTCGGTATTGGATAACCATGTTTTAGCAGAAGAATCTGAGTTGGTTACAACTATATCGTTACCCAATCCCCATTCACAAGTATCCTGCTCCCAGAATTGCCAATTATAACAACCGTTAGCCATTCCGTATGTATTCAGCTGATTGGATGTTGTAAATATTTGCAGATAGTTCTTGAAATTATCTTTAGAATATTCCACCAGATATTTGCCGTTTTCGGTCGGCATCGTAAGCCCTATTGCCGTTCCGCCCTGATGTCGCTTTATGATATTATTTACATCATAAGAAATTGCATCAGAATAATTTCCATTTGCATCCGCTCCCCGGAACCAGATTGTAACATTGTCCGATATAACTACTCCGGAGTCATATATTTTCCAATCAGTCCCATCCAACGAATATTCTTTTACAGTAATATCATCACTGAAAACAGCACTCACTGTTACAGCGGATTCTGTCAAATATGTAATGTCGGCAAATACATTCCAAACCGCCAACGGTGCTGAAGATACACGGAAGATCAACTGATTATTTTCAATATCCAGTGAGTAAACTTGATCTCCAATTTTCAGCTTCTCACCCACTTTCAGCGTGCCGAGTTCGCCGACATCAAACCCCATTTTCAACTGATTGGAGTTGCCATATTCGCCATGGATAGTAATCTCACCATTGAATCCATCTGCTCCGTCAGCCAGAATATATTCGCCATTAGACTGACGAGCCATAACCGTTACATTCAACGGCATATTACCGACATTGCCAAGATCATCCAATATCGCCTCTTTTTTTCCATCAAGCATTGAAATTACAAAATTGATTTCAGCTTCTTCAAAAAGCACCCCGGATTCCGTTGAAATTGTTCCTCCGTGAGTCATAATTTCTCCGCGGACAACCGCCCCTGATTTCAAATTCAACACCGCTTTATCATGCAAAATGATTGTATCACCGGTTGCCCCATCGGCAATTTCCAGAATTCCATCATCCTCAACAATCGCCTCCTCAATAGAGCCAATAACAAGTGTAAGAGAACCGTCCCCTCCAATGTTATTATAATTTTTTGCTAATATCTTTTGGGAGACTTCTTCATACTTTAGAGATTTATAATCAACCGTTATTGCTTTCGTGTCAGTATTAGCCATCAATATGTAGACATTCTTAATTCGAGCATTATGATTTTCACTGCAACTAGCTGGGCAAGAATCAGCGTGATAATTTTGTATATACCACACATCATCAAATTCAATGAGAGTATAGGGCTGAATATGTGTGTCAGTGATAAATTTATCAGAATCAGCAATTCTGACAGTTGCTTTTGCATTCTCTTTTTTTTCGAAAGAGAAACAGGTCACTGCATGGCCAGCTTTAGAAAGGTCAGTCTTATGAGTTTGGGGGTCATAAAAAGCCAGAGAGATATAAGCGATATTGCCATTTTTTAATGATTCTAATCTGGCTGTAATATCATTATCAGGTTCTGCTTGATAACTGCTTGACGGAATTACGGAAAATTCATCCAACACAGTTTTAAAACTATGTGATTCTGAACCGGCATGTTTCTGAAAAAAATATTTACTCAAATGCTCAAAACAATCTTGAGCAGTATCATTATTCCCTAAATATCCTCCTTTATATAGCATATTGGCTGTTACAGCAATCCAGCAATGCTCTTTTTGGACATATGCAAAATTACGAGAACTATTCCAATTATATTCGCCTGCAATTCTTGCATTTCCTACATATATATAACCATTTTTGATCTTTATATCTGTCCCTAATTCATAAAATGTAGGAAACTCCATATTGATTGTGGCCTCACTGCCGTCAAATTTTGAAATAGGAATTTCTTTTTTTATCTCACGGTTATATCCAGGAATATTAAGAGTTACGTTATAGATATCATATTGTAATTTGTCTTTTGCAGCTTTAGAAATCCCTGGTTTTATACTTATTGTATAAATTCCTTTCTCGGATTTACAACTAATTACTCCATCATAATAATATCCTTCTTTGTTTGCATCACATTCGCCTTTATCAATAAAATTCGCTTCAGAACTACAACCGCTCAAAATCAATGATGCTGCCCCTGTAACCACAATTCCAGCAAGCGTCAAAATTAATCCACCATCCTCCCCGTACTTCGGAGTTACCGTCATAGTTTTCTGGATTTTTTCCGTCAGCACAAAGTCATTGACATTGATCGCCCATGTTGAGTTTTCTGCGGTTTCGGAAAGTTTAGTTCCATAAATACACATTTTCATGTTTGATGAATCATACACTGGCATTCCATCCAGAACTTGGATAGTGAATTTCTGTTCAGCTTTGTCAATACCATCCAGAACAGTTACAAATTCATATACCCCATCGGGCGTATCTTTATCAAGTGTAATTGTCGCTGTTGCGCTGTACGGAACTTTCATTACCACCCCGTCAAACTCATCTTCCCGCTCCCCATGGTAATAGACAATCTGATCAATTTCATCAATCGAATAATCAATAGAAATACAAGGAAGTGTTTTTAAACAAAGATTATTTTCCTTATCCAGCGCAAGGGTATAATATTCGTCTCCGATTTTTATGGAACTATAACTTCCATTATCATATTTGAATACTCCCGCATCACTGCCATTTACAGTAATGTTTATATCTTTGGTAAAATCAGCAGCATTTCCGGCAAGTTTGTATTTACCTTTAGATATATCAGCAGTTACATTGATTGTATAAGTAGGAGCTCCGGAAATTCTTGAAATATCATTGATCACAGCCGGGCTTGCTTCACTCCGATCTGTCAAATCTATAGAAATAATACTGCCAGAATACACATAAACAACACCACCAGATTCAATATTCAATGTTCCGGAATGAACTCCGCCGCTGGAGATATACATGTAGCCGCCTTCGTTGACGGTAGTACTGTTCGCCACGCCGCCGCTATAGATGCGCATAACGCCGCCTTCGTTGACGGTAGTACTGTTCGCCACAGTATTGGAGTGTATAGTCATGCTCTCGCTAGACAAAGCAAATCTGTTGATTGTATTGGAGGCAAAAGTTACATTGGCACCATCTGCAACATAAACATATCCACCATTTTCTACAATTTCGGTTGCGCCCCCGCCGCTATAGATGTGCATGTAGCCGCCTTCGTTGACGGTAGTACTGTTCGCCACGCCGCTATAGATATACATGTCGCCGCCTTTGTTGACGGTAGTACTGTTCGCCAAGCCGTCGCTGGAGATATACATGTAGCCGCTAGAGTTGACGGTAGTACTGTTCGCCAAGCCGCCGCTATAGATATACATGTCGCCGCCTTTGTTGACGGTAGTACTGTTCGCCAAGCCGCCGCTGGAGATATACATGTAGCCGCTAGCGTTGACGGTAGTACTGTTCGCCACGCCGCTATAGATATACATGTCGCCGCCTTTGTTGACGGTAGTACTGTTCGCCACGCCGCCGCTGTAAATGAACATGCTGCCGCCGGAGTTGACGGTAGTACTGTTCGCCACAGTATTGGAGTGTATAGTCATGCTCCCGCCAGACAAAGCAAATCCGTTGATTGTATTGGAGGCAAAAGTTACATTGGCACCATCTGCAACATAAACATATCCACCATTTTCTACAATTTCGGTTGCGCCCCCGCCGCTATAGATGCGCATATCGCCGCCTTCGTTGACGGTAGTACTGTTCGCTACGCCACCGCTATAGATATACATGTGGCCACTGGAGTTGACGGTAGTATCACTTGTTTTTCCATGCGAAATGGTTAGCCACCCGCCACTATAAATTTTATTATAATTTGCTTCTCCGCCATCTAGAATTAAGCCACCTCCAGATTTCATGATTGATCCGTGTGCAGAACCACCATTGTTTACAAGTATGTTTCCAGGATAATATGAAGATTCAGTCACTTTTTGTCCACTTACAGTAAGATTCTCTCCGAACCCTCCACTATAGATAAGGCAGCGTGCACCGCGAGCCCCCCAAATTAAAACATTATACGCGGAATCATACGAGTAATAATGAATATCCTGATTAGCAGAGTTGAGATATTTTTCCAAATCATCAGAATAATGCGAAAGGACAAGAGAGGTGATTGTGCCTCCTGTATAAGTTTGATTGCGATGATAATAGGTATAATATTTTTCTTCTTCTTCGTCATCAGAAGCGTAAGCGTTTATGCCTTCTCCGCCGTGGTCGAGAGTACCGAGGAGATGATTGGTTTCGTGGGATATGGTTTCTATTATTTCTTCGTTGCTGTTGTTGGCGTTTAGCATTACGAAGGCTTTATCGGTTTTGTTTTGGTTGTCAAAGTCGATGGTTTCAGCTAATCCGGCAAAATTACCGTAGGGAGAAAAGGCTTCGGTTTTGCCGATGTAAATGGTGGAATATTCGGCAGTAGTTGGGCGTTCGGAAACAAAAATCACATTTTGAGCATAATATTTCGCATTGAGTTCTGCAACAATATAGGTAATGCGTTCTTCTGTCAAAGAAGAATCTTTTACCTCCACATTGTCAACGGTCAATATTTCCCCGTTATATGAAGTCAATTCTCCGTCAAAATCCAAATACACATACTGTACCGCGATCTGCGGAACATACTGCGATCCACCATTTGCTATAATTTGCTGATCCATAGAAACCTCCGATATTGAAAAATATATTACTTTAATAAATGTATCACGCAAAATAAAAATTGCAAATGAACAAAATTTATATACCGACAATTTTTTCACAATCATGGAGTAATCAACAATATCCGAAAGTCTTGTGCGTCAAGTTCAAAACAGATACTTTTGAGATTATTTTCAACTGGCATTTTTTATAAGACTTTTATATTCTCTATTTTTCAAAACAGAGATTTTCACTATTTTTGGGCGTGTGTTTCTGTAAAGTCTTACTCTCTAACGCTTTATGAATTTTTCAATCGTCAGGACTTGAGTGCGATAGAAACAGAGAGAAACGCGGTTTTTTATTCAAAACACACTGTCGGAAGTCCAATTTAGAGATTCTCTGTTTGCGGCAGAGATTTCTGTAAATTCTTGCGAAACAGCCACAAAAGGCACAAAAAAACTGCTTGCAATCGTCAGCACTTTTGCAAGCAGAGAATTTGTTCTGGTGCGTGAAAATGAAACAATAAGCGAAGCGATTATCCGTCTGCAAAAAGAATATGATTTTTCCAATAAATCAAAAATGACGGTTAGAGAAGGCTCTGCCGCTGTGTGTTTTAAGATATGCTTCAAACGCATAAGCTTTTTCTTTGGATGAAAATGCAATAGCTGTTTCAATTTTCCACGGCTTAAACTTGGATGTATGTGGAACTTCGCTGGCGTTGTGTTTGGCAAGACGGGCAGTCAAATCTTCGGTAACTCCGGTGTAACGCTGTTCCGGCTGGGAAATACTGCGTAAAATGTAAGTATAGAACATTCGTTTTTCTCCAATTTTCTGCCGTTAGCCCTCCGTCACCAAGGTTATGGAGGGCATCCTTCGCCCGCTCCGTTGCACTCCGCTTATTTTTGCAAGCAAAAAAAATCTACGGATAGCAAACCTGACGGCCTGCCATCCGTAGCTTTAGCGAAGGATGGTGGAGGTGGCGGGAGTTGAACCCGCGTGCCGGCGAGAACTGATGAAAATGTCTACATGTTTATACTGTCTTTGATTTTTTTCGTCCTTTGCCTAAGCCGACAGTCAGGCCTGGCTCCGGACTACCCATTCTGAAATCTCGCTTGCAGCCGGATGGTGAAGCCGCAGAGCAAGGATACTCGATGACGTTCAATTCTCCTTAGTACCCGTCAGGAGCAGAACGAGGCCGCGTTAATTAGGCAGCCATTGCAAAAGAAGGTTTTGCATTTATTTTTTTGACCGATGATTTAAGAGGCCAACGATCATCCTCTACATGCAATTAACACCGTATCAGGTCGGTCGAATCCGGAACACCCCCTTTTTGAATGGTAAGTTTAAAATTTTCGGCGACGATTTTTTGTTTTCTTGAGTATATCACAGCAGAGCATTTTCGGGAGTTACCCTACGGGTAGCTCCACTCAAATTACTGCAGTGCTATAACTCAGGAAATTCAAAAAATCCCTGAGCCGCAACTTTTAAACTTACCATTCCTGTCTTGTACAGTCGGGCAAATTTTACAAGTTTACTGTCGCACAGACTTTCGTAATTCTTCTGAGTTACCTTACTGGTAGCTCCGCTCAAATTACTGCAGTGCTATATCTCAGGAAATTCAAAAAATCCTTGAGCCGCAACTTTTAAACTTACCATTCCTGTCTTGTACAGTCGGGCAAATTTTACAAGTTTACTGTCGCACAGACTTCCGTAATTCTTCTGAGTTACCCTACGGGTAGCTCCGCTCAAATTACTGCAGTGCTATAACTCAGGAAATTCAAAAAATCCTTGAGCCGCAACTTTTAAACTTACCATTCTTGTCTTGTGCAGTCTGGCAAATTTTACAAGTTTACTGTCGCACAGACTTTCGCAACTTTTAAAATTTACCTTACGGGCAGTTCATTTTTCTACCTTTGACGGTCACTTCAATATAGCATCTTTTTTTCAAAAGTCAAGTGTTTTAATTTTTTATGTATAAAAAAGCTGGCGGATTACCGCCCGCTTTCAGGCTTTTTTGTTTTATTTCTTATAAACTTCGACTTTGATATCTTTTATTTCAGATGCATTCTGACCGAAGAAGACTATCTGGAATTTGACTGTACTCTGAGTCAGCTTGATATAGACGATGACGCGGCTGTCAGGCTGATGCAGAATGAGTTCGGAGTTATGCGTGAGCGTTGATGTGAACATAGCTTAGAGTGCAGTCAACGGCAATTTTCCAAAATTTCCAAAAAACTTACTCTGCACGTCATGCCCAGCTGTCCGCAACCGCTTTAACTGTCATTGATTTTGGTTTTTGAAATGTTTTTTCTTCCTGCAGCTGGAACTGCACGTTTGCAAAAAAATTACCGTAAAGAGGTGAGTTTTTATGTCTTTTTGCGATATAATATATTTTTTTCTTAATTGCAAGTTTTTATTGTATTTTTTGTTAATTTATATTATTGCCCCTTGAAAAAAAAGCATTGTGTGTTATATTATTTTTGTGTGTATTCTATATTATGTAAACAGTTTTTTGGAAGGTGAGGATAGATTATGAAAAAATTATTTTTTTCTGCAATGTTTTTGGGATTGGCGTTTTCTGCCATGGCTGCGTATCAGTATGAGTCAAAAGGCAATCAGGGGTGGTTGACTTTCGATTCTCAAACAACAGTGGCATTTGATTTGGGGCGCGGCGGCAAAGATAAAGACCATGAAAATTTTATTGACCGCGGTGAAGGTGTTGCTGATTATGGCTGGTATAATCTTGATACCGGTGCAACAGGTTCTTTCAATAACGGTCTTGCTGCAACATTTAATGAAAATGACCGTATCGGTCTCTATGTTACTGATAATGAAGGCAATACATTTTTGTCCACCAAACCCAGAAGTCCCTTTGAAGATGATATTTGGGGAAAAGCTAAAATTGTAGACGGAAGTTTGTATCTCGGCGGCGGCAATATGGGGTCAAATGGTACTCACGAATTTTACGTATTCAAAGTGAATAATGCCAATGCTTCCGGAAAAACTCCCTCCGGTCAGCCTCTGCCCGGAATTATTGCAGTTTTGGCAGCAGGCGGCATCGCTTTCGGAGCAAGTAAGTTATATCGTAACAAAAAAAATAGGATTGCGAAATGAAAAAGTTTTCTATGCTTTGTGCCGCCGCATTGAGTGTGGTGGCTCTCCCCGCTTCGGCGGCACTTCAATACAGTTTGCAGACCGGTACCGGCGAGGCGTGGTTTTCGGTAGATTCCAAGCAGACGGTCTATGTGGATGTAAAGAAAAGTGATGGCTCCAATGTAGCGATCGGCGACTCCGTTATCAGCAATATCGGATGGTATAACTATAATGATGTTGCGAGTTACCGCGGCAATCAGGGAGGACGTCCGGGAGGAAATCATAATAACTGGCGTCCGGGCAGACCCGGCGGCAATACAACTTCTGCAGCCATGCCGGAACTGCATTATGGAGATATGAAAACCGGTGTATTGGGGGAATTTTCTGCCGGAGATAAAATCGTATTGTGGGTGGAAACCACCTCCGCCAACGGCAAAAAGGAAACCTTTACCATGTATAGTCCGACAACTCAGGACAGTGATATCTGGATGCTGTCAAAATCCGGTGAAAGTATTATTTTCAACTGGGGAGATTTCGGGGTCGATTACGGAAAAAAATCCCAGAATGCCATCAATCCGGCAGGGTTCCAGTTTGCAATTTCCACCAAAGCCCCTCCTTCCGGTCAGCCTTTGCCGGGGATCATTGCAACACTGCTCGTGGGCAGCGGTGCTGTGTTTTATCTGAAGAAACGCAAAAAACTTTATGATTCAAAGTAATCAAAATTGAATCTTCCGATGGTAAAGCAGCATGAAAAATTTTGGAAAAAAGCGTATCACTCTTATTTCAGCTGCCATGCTGATCCTTATTGCATGTATCGGCATGACAGTGTTTTTGCTTTTTTCCAATTACCATAATGTTGTACTTTTCAAGCAGGCACAAAGCAACTTTCAGCGTGGGGATGACACCTCTCTGAATGCTGCCGAAGCTCAACTTCTGCAGTTGATCCGCAATGACGATGATAACGAAACGGCCTACCTCATGCTGGCATCCATTGCCGGGCAACGGAAAGTTTATCCTGAGCAGGTTTATTACAGTTACATGGCACATAAATTAAATCCTTTGAGTGCCGAAAACAAAGCAAAATATATCAATAGTCTGCTTTTTGCCCGGGAATTTGAACGGCTGGAAAATTTTCTTTCCTATCAAAGTAATCTCTCTGATGATCTGAAACAAGTCCAGCTTTATGCTGCAGGCCGCAACGGGAACATTAAAAAATACAAAACACAGTTAAAACACAGCGAAACAGATAAGAATATCGGGGCATTGGCGTTCCTGTTGTTTGCACAGGACGATTTGAGTATTCAGAAAAAACTTTCAGTGATTGAAAATGAGTTTCAGACCGAGGATCCATTTTTGCAGCAGGAACTGTTTGCTGCTCAGTCAGAACTTTATTTAAAATCCGGAAAGCTTGATGATTCAGAAAAGGCTTTATTGAAAGCGTATGCTCTCAATGAATTTGCTTTTGCTCCGGCATTAGGCAGATTTTACGCAAACTTCCGGACGTTCGGACAATCTTTGGAAATTTTTGAAAAATATCTGAAAAAATATCACGATCAGGCGATTGCTGTACAGACGGCTGAAATATATTGTCTGCTCAAAAAAACGGAAAAGATAGCAGAACTCCGCAAAGATTATCAATCTGACTCCGGCTCCGGCGGCATGTTGTGCTGTTATTATTTTGATGCATTAACGGCATTGGCGAACGGGGATATGGCGGCACTGAAAGAACTCACGGTTCCTTTGCGGAAAAATATCAACACACCTGTTGCAGCATTTCTGTTTTTCTGTGCAGATGTTTCCGGAGATGATCCAGCAGCGGTCCTGGCAAGTTATCAAGCCCTTCATTCTCATCGGAATTATCTTGATCTGCAGAACCGTGCTGACAATATGGTTTCCTATTTTCTGCAGCGATCTTTGACAGCTCCGGCGGAAAAAACCGGGCAGTTTTTTGCTTTGGCAGAAACGCTTTACAAACGTAGACCGGATGTATTTACAGCGAAATTCATTCTTCTTTTTCAGAAACGGAGCAAATCTGTTGATGCGGTACTCCTGAATGATGCATTGAAACGATTCGGCAAAGATCCGGGGATCATCAAGATAGCCATTGAACACTATTTCAATCACGATTTATCAAAGGTAAAAGAATTGATAACAGGGTATCGGAATCTTTTCCCTGCCCGAAAAGGAGATATGCTGCGTTATGAAATTGTCCTGGCATTGAAAGAAAAAGATTTTGACGAAGCCTCCCGGCTTTTTATGGAAAACTTTACAGAGGACATCAGATCTGAGTATTGGCAATTTGCAAGCACCACTTTGCGTGAAAAAGATTTGCAGTTTTTAAGCAAAGATCCTCTGTATGCACCGTTCTGTCAAGCACTGCTCCTTTTGAAAAAGAATGACAAAGATTCAGCATACCGTTTACTGGAAGTTGCCGATGCCCGGGGGAATCAGGATTTACTGTTTTTTGCAGCAAAGACACTTGGGGAAAATGGAAAAGCTCAAGCTGCGTTGAAAAAATATTCAACATTTCCGGAAAATTC
>JAFVUZ010000158.1 GCA_017502435.1 Lentisphaeria bacterium | reverse complement strand
TTAGGGAGGCGGAAAAATCTTTTTTTCTTTTAATCAAGAAAAAAGTTTTTCCGCTTCCCTAAATAACTTCCAATAAACTATATTATCGGAAGTTGCTTCACTCTCATCGAACTTCTGGTCGTAATCGCCATTATCGCAATTCTTGCCGGTATGCTGCTGCCCGCCCTCAACAATGCACGCGACCGTGCCAGAGCTGCATCGTGCATGAGCAATATCAAAACTTCAGGACTTTTTCTGACTCTTTATGCCGGTGACAACAGTGACTTTTTTCCGGTTTTGAAAGTTGGAGTTTATAACTGGAGTTATCAGCTCATCAATGGCGGATATATCAATCTGAAAATACAGAAAAGCAATAATGATGCTGTTAATATGACTAAATGCCCATCTGCCAAACCGGCTGTTTTTGATCAGAATTACACTTACGGTATCCGTTCATGGCAGAATGCGGCAGCTGATGTGAAAGCAGACTGGGCATATCGTCTCAGCAGTGAAATCAAAGATTATGATACATCAAGCACTGAATATACCTTTTCTCCCTCCAGATTCATTATGCTTATGGACAGTGCCCTTTACCGTACCGGCAACGCAAATCATGGTATTCAGGTAAGTAATGTTCCTCCGCTCGGCAACGGCTCATACGGCAACAAATATGTAATTCATGCCCGCCATTCAAAACGGGCCAATGTCTGGTGTGCCGACGGCAGTGCTCAGTCTGTCGACAAAAACAGACTTGAAAATGATTTTGAAGTCAATGAAGTAATGATTTGTAATGAAAAAATCAATTAAAGGATTGTGATTATGAAAAAAATTATTGCAGCATTGTGTTGTTTGCCGCTGCTGTTGTCTGCTCAAATACAGTTTTTTAATGCGGGCATCGGCGGACATAATACAAGAAACGGCTTGAAGCGCATAAACAATCTGCTTATGCAGTACAAGCCGACTATACTCGTCATCGGGTTCGGTGCAAATGATGCGGTAAATTCAAGGGCAATAATTCCTGAAAATGAGTTCAAGGAAAACTTTGTCAAAATGATTGCCGCCGCCCGCAAAAACGGTGTCAGAACAATCGTTCTCAATTCATGCAATCCATGTATAGACAGTTATCTTACTTCCAGACACAAGTACAAAAATAATGCTCTGCCTTCAGAACTTATCAAAAAATATAATAAGATAATTGCCGCTGTTTGTGCAGAAAATAAAGTTATTTTTAACGATTTTCATGCTGCTGTAATGAAAAAAGGCGGTGCAACCGGCAGCCGCAACTCCCTCATCCGCAATGTTGCCAATTCAAGAAGCAAAGACGGTCTGCACCTTACAGCAGAAGGGGCAAAACTCCTCGCTGAATGTGTTGCAAAATCTCTCGATGGTAAAGTTAAAGACAACGACCGCATTCTCTGTCTCGGTGACAGTATCACTTATGGTGCCGCCCTTTCAGGAGCAGGCACTGTCACCGGAGAAACTTATCCTGCATGGCTTAAAAATATGCTTAATTTCAAACTCGGTTTGAGCAAAGAAAAAGTTCCGCCTCCGTATGTCAAACCGCTGCCGATGCAGATTCCGAACTGCAATTTTGAAAATGACAACATCGGTGCAATTCCGCTTGAATGGGCAAACAGTGCAAGTGCCGGAAATGCAGTCACTGCCGCAGAAAAAAATAATAAATTTCTCCGCATTTTAGCTAAAAATACTTCTTTTTGCCGGACAAATTCCATGATTGCCAAAGGCGGTAAATGGATTCTGCGCTTCCGTGCCAGAGGCAATGGAACAATTAATTGCGGAGCAACCATGACAAATGTCAAACCGCCGTTTGTTCAATTTCATAACAACTGGATTTCCCTTGAAAAAAACTGGAAATATTTTGAAATCCCGTTCACTGTTCCTGAAAAAGCCAAAATTTTCATGCTGGTACTCCGCACCAAAGGGCAGGTCGCTGATTTTGATGATTTTTCAATCGTTCCGGCTATTGATGCCAAAGTTAAAGCTGCGGTGAAACTGAAAGCAAATAATGCGGAAATAAGTTTCCTGCATCCCAATCAGGGCGGCGGCGTCAACAGCATTGTCAAAGACGGAAAAACTGAATTTATAAATCTGCTCCCCAAAAAATCACTCTGGGCAATGACTCTCAAAAAAATCGATATTTCAAATTTGAAACTCCCCAAAGTCGTCCCTCTCTCCGTCGATCCCGAACGTGATGATAACGGCAGCGGCAGAAATTCCAATGATGATTTGACCGACTTGAATATTTCCGCTCTTGATTTTACCAAAGCCGCTGTTGAACTCAAAGCAGATGCTAAATCTGTTGTTATGCGTTGGAAAAACCTGAATATCGGGGATGAAAAAGGCGTCCTTGATGTTCAAACTGAAATAAAAATTTCTCCTGACGGAAAGTCATTTGTTTTTAACGGCAGTTTCATTAACCGCTCTAAAATATATACCGTTTTCTATTTTGATTATCCCTCAATCGGCGGTATAGGTAAAGTAAACGGCAATGCAGCAAATGATTTTCTTGCAACTCCGTTTTTTAACGGCAGACTGATTCAGAATCCGGTTGAAAAAGGTCTTTTCAAAAAGAACCGCATTTATCAGCCCAACCGCTCCGGACACAGTATGCATATGGACGTTTTTTATAACAATAACAATGCTCTTTATCTGGGAGTTCATGATCCTGACCAATATGCCAAACGCTGGGATATTGCTTCTGATATGAAAAATGGTGTTTGCTGGACACTCCGTAATATACCAAATAATATGCGGCAGATACCGCAGAACTGGCAGAACCCGTATCCCGCAGTTATTCAGACTTTCGACGGTGACTGGTATGACGGCTGTCAGATCTACCGTCAGTGGGCTTTGAAGCAGTACTGGTGCAAAGAAGGAAATATCCATTCACGCAAAAACATTCCCCAATGGTTCAAAGATGTTGTGGAATGGGGACAATATGTTGGCAAAAAGTTTGACTCTCAAGACCCGATGATGCGCCGTTTCCGCAAAGATTTTTCACAATATCCATTGGCAGTGTTTCTCTCCTACTGGGGACATGACAATACAAAATTTCATAACGGCGACCCTGACCGATTCCCGTTGACGGAAACTGACAAAAAAGTTTTGAAATCACTCAAAGAAAATAATGTCAGCATCATGGGGTACATTCAATGTATCGGCTGGGGCGATAAAAGTCCGAGTTTTACCAAAAATATTGAAATTGCAGAAAAAAACCTTGTCCGCAACTATTACGGTCAGTTTATCAAATGGCCCACAAATTATCCGCAGCAGGATTTGATAGCATACCCGGGAGCCGTATTTACCAAAGCCCTCGGAGATAATATTGAAAAAATGGCCAAGACCGGATTTCGTGCCGCTTATCTTGATTCAGGCAATCACGGCGGAACTTATCTGAACTTTACTCCTGAATGTTCCAAAGATTCAGGCGGCGGTACAGGATATGTTAAAGGGCAGCATAAACTGCTTGAAACTTTGCGTGAACGTGCCCGTAAAATCAATCCTGAATTCTGCTTTACTGCTGAAAGTTTCTGGGAGGGAAATATCGCCCATCTTGACGGTTATCTTGTCTGCAACACCACCAACGCTTATCTCGAAGGTGACCGTGTAACTGCAATTCCAATGATTCAGACTGTTTATAATGACTATACCATGCTGCACAGCGTGTGGCCCAGCCGCTATGATACTGAACGGGATAATGCTCTCGGTTATGTGGCAAAAAATGCATTGGCTCTCTGCTGGGGTGTTACTCCCGGCTGGAACATTTACAATCTGCTCTACACCTATGGCAACGGTGAGATCGCTGTAAAAACTTCAAAAGACCGTTATGCAGCTTATGTCGCAGGCAAAAAATATTTTGTTGAAGGCCGTCTGCTTCGTTTACCCGAAATCAAATCAAATGCACAAAAACTCCGGGTCAAATGGCACAGAAGTTACAGTGCTGTTTATTATGATATTTTGATGGATGCAGTTATCGGAACAGTTATGCAGGCACCGGACGGCACTTATGCATTGGTGCTTTACAATATTTCAGAGAAATCCGAAAAAGTTAATGTTTCACTTGCCAAGTCAATACCGCAGGGAAAATATACTTATCAGGCATTGTATCCTGCCAAACAGAAATTCACTGTCAGAAATAATATTGCCGTGGAACTTGAAGTTCCGGCAAGAGTGCCGGTCATTATTACCATGACTGAACAGAAATGAGGTTTTTTATGCCAGAAAAATTTGTATTTCCAGCCAGAGAACTTGAAGTTAAAGCCGCTGCTGACGTTATTGTGGTCGGCGGCGGTTCAGCCGGTATAGCCGCTGCAATCGCATCTGCCCGTAATGGTGCAGATACTCTGCTTATCGAGCAGGGCGGCTGCTGCGGCGGTATGGCTTCAAGAGGATTGCTTACCAGTATTATCTGTATGGGAGATGGAGAAAATATTCTTGCCAATGGTATCTGCCGCGAATTTGTGGAACGTATTGTAAAAGATATGAAACTTCCGGAAGTACGCTGGCACTGGCAGAATATTCATCCTGAAAGTGTTAAAAAAATCGCTGATCAGATGCTTGCTGAAGCCGGAGTCAGAGTTATTTATGAAACTGTTGTCACTGACTGCATTGCAGAAAATGGTGAAATTACGGCTCTCAAATGTTTTGCTCCGTGCGGAAATTTTGCTGTCAGCGGAAAGGTTTTTATCGACTGTACCGGAGACGCAAATCTTGCCGCAATGGCAAACGTTCCTTTTGAATACGGCAATGAATCAGGCGAAGTTATGGCTCCAACTCTTTGCGTGATGTATGACAATGTCAATTATCAGGATGAAAAAACCGGAGGAATCGGACGCACGGAATGGAATGAAGCAGAAAAAAATAATAAACTTCCCGTAAATGAACATCATTTTGTCGGATTTTTCCGCAACGGAAAAACTTGCGGTTCCGGCAATCTCGGCCATATCTATGAAACTGACGTTCTGGATATTTTCTCCCGCAGTGAAGCTTGGAGCAAAGGACGTGAACTTGCGGTCAAATATCATAACTTTTATCGTGAAAATGTAAATGGTTTTGAACAAAGTTCATTGACTTTGTCTGCTGATATGCTCGGTGTACGTGAATCACGCCGCATTGTCGGAGAGTACCAAATGGTTGCGGATGATTATTTCGCCCGCCGTCACTTTGAGGACGAAATCGGTTCTTTTGCTTATCCTATCGACATTCATGCCGGAGTCAGTGACAGTAAAAAGCAGGCTGCTGTTGAAAAATATATTACTCAGGTTGCTTATCAAAAAGGTGAAAATTATGGTATTCCTTATCGTGCATTGCTGCCAAAAAATACTGTAAATCTTCTTGTCGCCGGACGCTGTATTTCTGCTGACCGTGCTATGCAGTCATCCATCCGTGTTGTTCCCGGCTGTATGATAAGCGGGGAGGGGGCAGGTACTGCCGCGGCTCTGACTTTGAAAAAATCCTGTACTTTGCGAACTCTTGATATCAAAGAATTGCAGATTCAACTAAAAAAACAGGGAGCTTTTATCCGTTAATAAAAGTGACTTAAAAAAATATTTTGCGGAGAAAAGAAACTTTATAAATATGTTTTCTTTTCTCCGCATTTTTTATACTTGTATTAAACTTGTTTTATATAAACAAGTTTTACATCATTTTTGCAAGCAATTCTTCGCGGGTGAGGGGAGAGACGTAACTTGCGGGAATATCAAGAATTGTAAATGCACCTTTTCTGCCTTCTGCAGTAAGTTTTTTTACCGCTCTTGCGTATGCGGTCAAAACTTGTGCAGTTGCTTCAGGATTGCTGCCCCAGGTGCAATGATATTCAATCAATGCTGAATTGTTTGCAGAACCGGTGGTGCCTGCGGCAACGACACAGCCGTCATGCGGGAAGCCTTTGAACTTTTCATCAAGTTCTTCCTGCGTAACAAAATTTACAGTTGTTTTGTAAGGTGCAAAATATCCCGGCATTGATTTGATTTCAGCAGTGATTTTTTCTGCATCAGCTCCGTCTTCCAATACCACAAAACATTCACGGCTGTGCATATCGCCTGCACTGAATTCCGGATTTTTGCCTGCACGGACTTCGTCAATCGCTTCGGTGATTGCATGAGTGTACTGACGGGCATCTTTGACTCCTTTGATGGTACGCAGTGCGTCAGAGTGTCCCATGCTCAAACCGCCCTTCGGTCCCAGACCGTAAAATCCGTATGCCCGTGAACCCGGCAGATACGCATTGGCAAGAACACGTTCAAGTGAAAAAATTCCGGGGTCCCAACCCAGCGAAATAACTGAAACTTTACCGGCTTTCTGTGCCACTTCATCCACCAGATGAAAATATTCAGGCAGCTGACTGTGATTGTCAAAACTGTCAATAGTAGGATAATATTGATTGATTACAGGTGTCTGCTGTGCCAAATCACTTTTTGATCCGCCGCACAAAATCGCAACATCCGCAGGAACATCTTTGTACCAGTTCGCAATCTCTTTGATGTCATAAACCTTGACCGCTTCGCCAACCGATTTTTTAACACGCTCCGGTGTCCTTGAAGCAATTCCAATCAATTCCATATCAGCATTGCGTTCAATCGCCATCTGTACCCCACGGCCTACATTGCCATAGCCAACAATTAAAATTTTTATCATAATAAACTCTTTGTTAAAAGTTGATGTATTGCAGGAGGAGAAGAAAAAACCTTTTGAGGAAAGGTTCTTTTCTTCTCCCCCTGCACCCCCTCATCTTTTTCCAAACCTTTTAATGTAAATTTTCAGTTCGGAAACATCAGATTAAATCTTATATCCGGTTTTGAGTTTTTGTGTAAACAAAAAATCAAAACCGTACATAAGAGTTTTTAAGGAGAGGTGGAGGGGCTTGGGGAGGCGGAGAGGAATTTTTTTGCAAAAAAATCCTCTCCGCCTCCCCAAAAAATCACCCGCTGTTATTTATCAGCGAGAGCTGCGACGCCGGGGAGTTCTTTACCTTCGAGGAATTCGAGGGAAGCGCCGCCGCCGGTGGAGATGTGGCTCATTTCGGCAGCTTTGCCGCTTTTCTTGACAGCGGAAACGGAGTCGCCGCCGCCGATGATAGAGATACCGCCGTTGGCTTTGACTTCAGCAACTGCTGCACAGACGCCGAAAGTACCTTTGTTGAATTTTTCCATTTCGAAGCAGCCCATGGGGCCGTTCCAGACAACGGTTTTGGCGTTTTTGATAGCGTTGGAGTAGAGTTCGATGGTTTTGGGACCGATATCGAGGCCCATCCAGCCTTCGGGGATGTCGTTGCCGACGATCTGGGTATTGGCTTCGGGATCGAATTTGTCTGCTGCGATGTTGTCAACGGGGAGAAGCAATTCGACGCCGAGTTCTTTAGCTTTGGCGATCATTTCTTTTGCGTAATCGAGCTGATCGTTTTCGCAGAGAGAGTTACCGATGTTGTGGCCCATGGCTTTGAGGAAAGTGTAAGCCATACCGCCGCCGATGATGAGGGTGTTGACTTTGCCGAGGAGGTTTTTGACGACAGCGAGTTTATCGGAAACTTTGGCACCGCCGAGGATTGCAACGAAGGGGCGGACAGGGTTTTCGACTGCACTGCCGAGGTATTCGAGTTCTTTTTCCATCAGGAAGCCGGCAACTGAAACGGGGATATATTTGGTAATGACTGCGGTTGAAGCGTGAGCACGGTGAGCAGTACCGAAAGCATCATTGCAGTAGATGTCGCCGTAAGAAGCGAGTTTTTCAGCGAGAACTTTCTGTTCCGCTTTGAGGGCGGCTTTGCGTGCTTTGAAATCTTCGTCGGATTCGCCGTCTTTCTGTTTGCATTTTGCCTGTTCTTCTTTGTGGTAGCGGGTATTTTCGAGCATGACGATATCGCCGTCTTTCATTGCGGCGACCTGAGCGTCAGCATTGGCACAATCGTCAACGAAAACGATATCTTTGCCGATGAGTTTTGAAAGGTAATCAGCGACAAGTTTCATGGTGTTGTCGGAGTTGATGCCTTTTTCATCGGGACGGCCCATGTGGCTCATAAGAATAAGTTTGCCGCCGTTTTCAAGAACGTATTTGATTGAGGGCAATGCACCCTGAATACGGGTATCGTCAGAGATGACGCCGTTTTTGACGGGAACGTTGAAGTCAACACGCATGACAACTTTTTTGCCTGCAAGTTCAATGTCTTTCAAAGTTTTTTTGTTGATAGCCATTTTGTAGTTTCCTGTATTAAAATAATTAAACTGAAAAAGCCCGAAATCATATAAATATGACTCCGGGCTTCGCTTTTGAATCAAATCAAAAATCTGATATTACTTGGCGATGACGCGGGCCATTTCCAAGACTTTGTTGGAGTAACCCCATTCATTGTCATACCATGAGCAGACTTTGACGAAAGTGCCGTCGAGCTGGATACCGGCTTTTGCGTCGAAGATAGAGGTACGGGCATCGTCGCGGAAGTCAGTTGAAACAACAGCTTCGTCGGTGTAGCCGAGGATACCTTTGAGTTCGCCGTCAGCAGCTTCTTTCATAGCAGCACAGATCTGATCGTAGGTGCATTCGGTGTTGAGTTCGACAGTGAGGTCAACGAAAGAAACGTCACTGGTGGGAACGCGGACAGACATACCGGTAAGTTTGCCGTTGAGTTCGGGAAGAACTTTGCCGACAGCTTTAGCAGCACCGGTGCTGGAGGGGATCATGTTTTCGAGAATACCGCGACCGCCGCGCCAATCTTTTTTGGAGGGGCCGTCAACAGTTTTCTGAGTAGCGGTAGCAGCGTGGATGGTGGTCATCAAACCGCGTTTGATACCGAATTTGTCATTGAGAACTTTGCTGATGGGAGCAAGGCAGTTGGTGGTGCAGGAAGCGTTGGAGATGATGTCCTGACCTGCATAGGTTTTGTCGTTAACGCCATAGACGAACATGGGAGTTGCGTCTTTGGAGGGAGCAGACATGATGACTTTTTTAGCACCGGCTTCGATGTGTTTGCGGGCTTTGGCGTCTTCGAGGAAGAGACCGGTTGATTCGACGACGATATCAGCACCGACTTCGTTCCATTTGAGGTTTGCGGGGTCCATTTCAGCGGTCAAACGGATTTTTTTGCCATCGACGACGAGGGTGTTGCCTTCGACTTTGATGTCATGTTTGAAAATGCCGTGGACTGAGTCGTACTTGAGCATGTAAGCGAGATAGTCGGGGTCGAGCAAGTCGTTGATTCCGACAATTTCGATGTCATTGCTGAAGTTTT